>CAZHLZ010000592.1:0-1509 GCA_964532475.1 uncultured Chitinophaga sp. | reverse complement strand
GATTTGCAAATTTATCAACGTTTAAAAGAACATATTGATAGTGAGGGTTGGAAAGAATGAAGGAATTAACAACTTATAACTCAAAAATAAAATGAAGATAAAAATTTACAGAGGTACAGCAGAAATTGGAGGAACGTGCGTTGAATTACAGGCTGACAACGGTAAAATTCTGTGGATAGACCTTGGATCACCACTTAGCGAAGAAAATCCAAACATTGAATACTCAAAAAACAAAGTGGATGCTTTACTTATTTCACATCCACATCAAGATCATTATGGATTAATGGGAAATGTAGGTTTAGAAATTCCAATCTACATTGGTGAAGTTGCTTATGATTTTATTAATGCAACCAAAATATTTCTTGAAAAACCATTATTACAAGGGAATTATCAAAAAATAAAACCTTGGAAATCATTCTTAATTCTTGGTACTTTTAAAATTACATCCTACTTAACAGACCATTCTACGCCTGAATCTTTTTCATTTTTGATTGAAGCAGACAATAAAAAAGTTTTTTACAGCGGTGATTTTAGAGCTACTGGAAGAAAAAAAGTCGTTTTTGAACAAATGATAGAACGTCCACCAAAAGACATTGATTTGCTTTTGATTGAAGGCACTATGATAGAAAGAGAAAATCATATTTATCTTACTGAACAAAGTGTAGAAGATGGAATTACAAGAATCATCAGAAACCAAAAAAATGCTTCTTTTTTAGTTAGTTCTGCTCAAAATATTGATCGTTTAATTTCGATTATTCGAGCGTGTAAAAAAACTGGAAAGAAAGTAATCATTGATGTTTACACAGCTTGGTTGCTTGAAATGCTTCATAAACAATCCAATAATGTTCCTACCATAGATTGGGAAGAAATAAAAGTATATCCGCATCCTGATCAAATGAAAAAAATTAATAAAGCTGAATTTGACGATTTTCGGAGTAAAATCAATAAAAATAAAGTTGGATTTGCTGTTTTTAAAACACCTTCAGACTTCATTTATTTTGTTCGCAATCCAAATGAAAAATTGGTAAATGAATTAAGAAAACATGGTGATATTAATGTGATTTATTCTCAATGGGAAGGTTATTTAAAAGAAGAATTTCAACAATATTTTACAGCCAACATTAATGCACTTAAAAATGATAGTGAAATTGCATTTCATTCCATACACACAAGTGGTCATGCAACAATCTCAGATCTAGTGAAATTTGCAGAAGCAATCAATCCAAATAAAATTATTCCAATCCATACAGCGTACCCTCAAAAATTAAAAGATACTTTTGAGGAGAATGGCTTTAAAAATATCTATCTTTGGAAGGACGGAAATGAATATGAAATATAAATCAATACTTTAAACTATGAAGGAAGAATTAAAATACTATGCAATTGCCCATGAATTGAATGAAAAATTCAGTTCTTTTCTTTCAACAAATGAAGTTCATTTTAGACCAAGTTTAAACTCATTTTAACTTATATCTATTAGTGAGAAAATGCCTGACTTAGGGACAAAAT
>CAZHLZ010000591.1:0-1514 GCA_964532475.1 uncultured Chitinophaga sp. | reverse complement strand
TTACAATCATTTCTTTTTTTATGATGGAAAATTAGACAAAGTGTCCATTCCAATGACGGTGGCTTCGAGTGCAAAAAGTCCCTTAAAAGTTGTATTCAATAATGTTCAGTCAGATATTTACCAAGACGTTAGCATCGAATACCGCATCAGAAATTCTGCTTTTAGAAATTACTATTTAATTGAAAGCGGAAGTCTACTGCTCGTTTTTCAATGGAAATTATACGATCAAGTAGGTCTTGATAATTACGAAGCAAATTTTTTAGAATATGAAGAAGGAAGCATTTCTTTGGCAAAAGATATTCTTGTTTACAAAGGAAAAATCAAAAATTATTCTAAAAATATCGGGGATGTTTATAAATACAATCCTGAAATAGAAAAAAATGGAGATTTATTGTACCGCTTTTTTTATGATCCGAAAACAGCAAAATACATGACAAAAGCAAATTAATCTTATGACAACACAAACAATAATTATTTTAGTATTAATTGGTATTTCTGCGGGAATATTAAGCGGTTTTGTTGGTATTGGTGGTGGAATTGTTATTGTGCCAGCTTTGATTTATTTTTTGAATTTCTCCCAACATGAAGCACAAGGAACAAGTCTTTTTGTACTAGTTTTACCGGTTGTTTTTCTGGCAATGATGAATTATTGGAAAACAGATAATGTAAACTGGAAATTTGGTTTGGTGATTGCCTCTACCTTCATTATCGGTGGGTTTGTTGGTTCAAAACTTGCCTTAAAGCTTTCGCCTGGTTTGGTGAAGTTTATTTTTGGAATTATTATGGCGTACATGTCCTATAAAATGATTGTTTCAGGTTATAATTCGATCAATAAATGAGTGAGATTGAACAATTAATAAAAAATTATTCGGAAGACCTTTTTTCAAAAGTAAAAGCTTATCGTGAACATTTGCATCAGTTTCCAGAATTGTCCTATCAAGAATTTGAAACTGCTAAATTCGTAAAAGAAAAATTACTTGAAATTGGGATTGAAGATGTTCATTCTTTGGGTAACACTGGAGTCATTGCATTAATTTCAGGAAAAAATCATAGTAAAAACCAAACTTGTATTGCACTTCGAGCAGACTTAGATGCTTTGCCAATTTTTGAGGAAAATGAGTGTTCTTATAAGTCTAAAAACGAAGGTGTTATGCATGCTTGTGGACACGATGTGCATACTTCTGTTTTACTAGGTGCAGCAGAAATTTTATTTAAGTTGAAAGACGAACTTCCTTCACCTGTAAAATTGATTTTTCAACCTGGAGAAGAGAAAAACCCAGGTGGAGCTTCGATTCTTATTGCGGAAGGAGTATTACAAAATCCTCAAGTGCAAGAAATGTATGCTTTGCACGTTTTTCCTGACTTGGAAGTTGGAAAGCTTGGTTTCAAAGAAGGATTGTACATGGCCTCATGCGACGAAATTTACCTTACAATTCACGGAAAAGGAGGTCATGGCGCAACTCCACACCAATGCATTGATCCAATTTTTATCGGAGCAAATATTGTAACACAAT
>CAZHLZ010000590.1:0-1519 GCA_964532475.1 uncultured Chitinophaga sp. | reverse complement strand
ATGATTTGAACTACAGTTATTTTGTTATTAAATTGCTCGTTGGGGAAACTAAAATCTTTGTTTTCTAAATCTTTTACTTTAAAATTGAAAGCTTCTTTCTTCACCAAATACGTTAAGGAATCAGGATTTCTCAACTGAAACTTTTCATCTTTAGTAGCAATCCATTTGGTAGAATAGTGTTTACCAGAGAAAAATACACCGCTTAATTCCCCATCTTTTAGATCTGCAGAAAATAAAAATGCATGAGAGCCATCAAAGCATGATAAAATCATTTTATTATTAAATGTATACCCATCTAAAAACCGATAATCGCCAGTTTCAGTTAAAAAAGTTCCTGAAATTTTATGCTCATTTGATTTAAATACCCCAATTGCCATTTCTGAATCTTCAGAATTTGGGCTAAAATTAGTTTTCCACCTGCCAGTTAGATTTAAAGGAGAAAAATCTATTGGTATTTTGACAATTCCGAACTTGGCGTCAAATGGAATTTTGTAATTACTGCCTTTATTTAAATTAGTCCAAATTCCCTCAATTTCTGTTTTACTTTTTACAATAAACCTCAAATATGAATGAAAATTTGGAAAATCTATTTGTAGAGAATCATTGATTTTTTTTATCAAACTTAATTGAATTTTTTCTTCTGCATTATGTATTGTAAAAATTGGTTTTTTCTTGGATCCTGAAATTTCTAATCGGAAAGGCAATTTTGTTGTATTATTTAGCGTTAGATTTGCAGACCAATAACCTTTTTTTATAATTTTAAAATTTTGTGCTGGAATTGTAGCACAAACAAAAAACAACAAAACGCTGGTTAGCAAGAGATTAAGCCTCATAATTGTATAAATTTCGAACTAAAGTTAATTTATTTTTGGGTTTATTTACTTTTGATGCAACTTTTTATTTAAAAATTAAGTCTAGTAAAGTAGAAGAGAGTTATGGATGAAGCAACATTGATTAACGAATGTAAACGTGGAAATGCCATTGCTCAAAAAAAGTTGTTTGACAAGTTTGCTCCTAGAATGATGTATGTGTGCATGCGTTATTGTAAAAATCAAAATGATGCGGAAGATGTTTTGCAAGAAAGTTTTATAAAAATTTTCAGTTCCATTGATAAGTACAAAAACGAAGGTTCTTTTGAAGGCTGGATGAGACGTATTTTTGTGAATTCTTGCTTAGATTTTTTAAGAAAGGAAAAACAATTATCCGGAACCTCTTCATTAGAAGACGTAGAATTTAAAATCCATGATGATTATAGCACATCACAAAATTTGGAAGCTGAAGATTTGATGAAAATCATCGAAAGGCTACCAAAAGGATATCAAGTGGTGTTTTCCCTTTTTGCAATTGAAGGATATTCTCACAAAGAAATTGGTGAATTATTAAATATATCGGAAGACACATCAAAATCACAATATTTTAGAGCTAGAGCAAGTTTGAAGGCATATTTAGAAAGAATTGAAGTTAAATAGAATCATAATTGGAAGAAAAAGATTACATTAAAGATTTATTTTCTGAGAAA
>CAZHLZ010000589.1:0-1521 GCA_964532475.1 uncultured Chitinophaga sp. | reverse complement strand
GAAACGAGGCTGATTTCATGAATTCCATGATTTATGCTGATAAATGTTTGGGAGAATTTGTAAAAAAAGCAAAAAAGCAAAAATGGTTTAAAAATACCTTATTTGTTTTTGTAGCAGATCATAGCCATACCACACCAAACGTTGCAAGTCCGTTGGAACATAAATTTTATAGAATTCCCTTACTTTTTTGGGGACCAGCCTTAAAAAAATCCTACCAAGGTTATCGAAACGAAATTGTAGCTTCTCAGTTTGATATTCCAGCTACCTTATTGTATCAAATGGGAATTGACTCGAAAGAATATCCATGGAGTCGTGACATGATGAATCCAAAAATGACGCCTTTTGCCTTTCATACCATAATTCGAGGTTACGGCTGGGTTTCACCCAAAGGACACCTCACCTTTCAAATGCAAATGCAACAGTATTTAGAGAATTCCTATTCAGAAAAAGATAAAAGTTTTGAGCAACAACGATGTAAGGCATTTATCACGGAAATTTATAAATATTACAAGGAATTGTGAGAATTTAACAAAATAAACGAACTATTTTTCACCTTCATTCGTTTCTTTATAAAAACAGTTATGAGTATAAATAGAATAATACTGCAATCCACAATAATTTGTACCTTATTGCTTAATTCGTGTGTTGCTCAAGAAAGTAATGACAGTTTAAAAAAATCATCGACTATGAAATATAATGAACTTAGTGATCAAGAGAAAAAGGTAATTATTAATAAAGCTACAGACAGACCATTTACAGGCGATTATTACAAAAAGAATGACAAAGGATTATATATTTGTCGCCAGTGTAATAATCCACTTTATACTTCTGAAGATAAATTTGATTCCCATTGTGGTTGGCCAAGTTTTGATCAAGAAATTAAAGGTTCTGTAACCCAAGTTCCTGATGCTGATGGTCAAAGAGTGGAAATTATTTGCAATAATTGTCAAGGACATTTAGGACATGTTTTTGTGGGCGAAGGTTTTACAAAAAAAAATACTCGTCATTGCGTCAACACGAGCTCTTTGCGATTTATTCCTGCTGAGGAAGCAGATAAACTTCCTGAAACCATTAAATAGGCTTGGTTTAAATTTTTTTAAGAGAATAAATCGATGTTTTTTATTTCCCAATTTATTTCCCTGATCTTATTTTGTTGAAGGTACTTATTAGTTTGTGAAAATGCTTTACAACCAAAAAAAGCTCCTCTTGCGAGTGGAGATGGATGTGCAGCTTTCAAAATGAGATGTTTGCTTTTATCAATTAATGACTCTTTTTTGTGGGCGAAATTTCCCCAAAGTAAAAAAACAAGATTTTCTTTTCGCTCCGATAGTAATTGGATAACCTTGTCTGTAAACTGCTCCCAGCCTTTCTTTTGATGAGACCCAGCATCATTTGCTCGCACCGTTAATGTTGCATTTAAAAGCAAAACTCCTTGTTTGGCCCAAGATTCAAGATTTCCTGTTTTTGGAAGCGAACAATCTAGGTCTTTACTTAATTCCTTATAAATATTTTGCAAAGAAG
>CAZHLZ010000588.1:0-1529 GCA_964532475.1 uncultured Chitinophaga sp. | reverse complement strand
ACAAGCGGATGTTATTGTGAAATCCGATGCGTATCGCCTGCAAAGTCCAGTAATGCGAGACAGTATCATCGAAGATTTTTACGAATTAAAACGTGTGGCTTTGAACCCAGGAAAGTACATTTTGGAACTTTCACTTAGTGACCTCAATTCCGATAGCCCGCAAACTACGGCAATTCAAGAAATTGAAGTAAAAGATTTATCCAATAGAACTAGTATTTCTAGTCTGGAGATTGCCGAAATGATGGTTCCACTTAGTACTAACAATCCCGAAAGTGTTTTTGCTAAGTCTGGTTATGAAATTATTCCACGAATATCGAATTATTTTCAAACTGCATCCAATAATATTCCTGTTTATTTTGAAATGTATCATCCAAAATCCAGTGATTCTTTAGCAAATATTTTAGGTTTGAAACAAACTATCATTGATAATAAAACGAAAAGTGAATTGGAAAGTTTTACGCGATACACCAAACATGATGTTAAAGATGTACAGCCTGTAATTCGACTTTTAGATATTAGTAAATTAAAATCTGGAGAATATACCTTAGAATACTCAATCATTAACAAAGAAAATCAATCAATTTATTCAAGTTCTTATTTTTTTGAACGTTTTAACGAAGATGAATACGAAGCAGTACAAGCGAATAATATTGTTTTAGATCCACAGTTTCAAGCCTCTGTTACAGATGATAGTTTAGGCTTTTTTATAGCAAGTTTAATACCGATTTCACAGCCTGCGGAGATGAGAAACATTTTAGACTTGTTGAAAACTAAGGATAAAGAAGCCTACAGAAAATATTTGCAATCCTTTTGGACAAACACCTCTGGTGGAGTGAAAACATACGAATTGTGGTTGAAATATAAGGGACAAGTTTTGTTGGTACAGAAATTATTTAAAACTAATTTTACGGATGGGTACGAAACTGATCGTGGGAGAGTTTATTTGCAATACGGCCCACCAAATAATGTGATTACACGTGAAAATTCTCCGTCAGATTATCCGTATGAAATTTGGAGATACGATAAAATAAAAAATTTCTCTAACAAACGTTTTGTGTTCTACAATCCTGATTTAGTGAATAATAACTACCGTTTGCTGCATTCCGATATGGTGGGTGAATTGCAAAACTACCGTTGGCAACAGCAATTGGCAAAAAGAAATTCTGCCAATTCTGATATTGATGATCCGAACGATGGAAACACGAAGCATTTTGGTGGAAATAGTCAAGAGTTATACAACCAATATTAATGCTCTTGGAAAGTAAAATTCTCCAAAATACTGCGATTGTTATTTTAAATTGGAATGGAAAACAGTTTTTAGCTGATTTTTTACCTAGTTTGATTAAATACAGTGATTCCTGCAGAATTGTTGTGGCAGACAATGCTTCAAGTGATGATTCCCTTTCTTTTTTGAAGGAAAATTTTCCTCAAATTGAAATTGTACTGAATCATGAAAATGGAGGTTTTGCCAAAGGTTATAATGATGCCTTAAAACAAATTGATGCAGAATATTATTTATTGATAAACAG
>CAZHLZ010000587.1:0-1533 GCA_964532475.1 uncultured Chitinophaga sp. | reverse complement strand
GAAAAGTAGCGAGTAAGCGAGCGAGGATTTTCCGTAGGAAAATCGGAAGCAAGCAAACGAGCGACTGCCAAAAGGCTAGGTTTAAAAAAGCTATTTTTTATATACAATGTTGTGTAACGTATTTTTTTTAAAAGTCAGAGTTATGTCGGAAAAGGAATTTCGTGTTTCACAAATGGATGTTTTAAAAACATTAAAAGGGAAAAGTATTAAAGATTGCATTTATATACTTAATAAAACCGTAAAGTTTTTAAAGATTTCTGCTTTGTCAAACGAATTACAATTCGATGATGATTGGTCAAAAGGATATATTGATGAGGCTCCTAATTAGGAATGTCATCTATGTCATTCTGTATTTTAAGTCTTGACAATACATCTTTTAGGTCTTTTTCAATAATTGTGTCATTGTCCGATATAGTAACTTTAACAAACCAATTGTAGCCTTGTGCTAATTCTTTGTCTTTTTGCTCAAAGTAACTTTTAGGTTTAGATAAGTTCTCCGCTCTTTTTTTAGTGGTTTCTGGAACTGCTTTAAGTTCCGTTATTTTAAATTCCTTTCCTTCTTTTCCGTATGGGAAATATGGTTTGGTTTTCAGGTAGTCAAACTCCGTAACAAGTTTTTCTGCTTTTGATTTTGAGTAATTCATTTTATTCGATTTCGTTTTTTATATGTTACACAACGGTCTCGGCTATGAGTAGTTGCGTTGGTTATCACTTAACTTTGCAAGTACACACCAAACTGAAAATCCTCGCGGATTTTCAGAAGTAGGCCAGTTTTAGCAATTACTTATAGCCATTGTTGTGCGTTCGTTTTTTTTATTTAAATTCAATTCCGTCAATCGTAATTTCAGGACTTATTTTTATCGTTTCTTTTATTTTAGACACGTAAGTTTTAAAGTCAAATTTGGTCAATTTTACGTCATTTGCTTTTTCTCTAAATTTTTGTGCAATTGCTTGTGGATTTGGGTGAGTTGGATTTCCAGAAACATTTGTTCCAGCCGAAACATATTCCATTTCAAATTCTTCTAATTTTTTAAATAAATGATAAGCACTTTCTTTTAAATATACTTGATTGAAAGAGTCAATGTCATTTCCCCAAGCAAGCCAAACTTTGTCAAATCCGAATTGGTTATTTCGGACAATACTTTTGATTAAATTCAGATTTTCCCAAAACAATTTTTCATCTGGTTTTATTTCCAATAATGACACATTCTTTTCTCGTTTGGGATAAAGATTTACTAAAATCCAACCATCATATCCATTATTCAAAGCAATTTTTTCCACGTTGCGAGAAGTTGGGTCAAGCCCATCAGAATCAGCTGTATTTGGGTTTATTCCAACACACAATAAATTCCGTTTTCCTTTTTTGCCTATTACAAAACGCTTTTCATTATCTTTTTGTGGCAGGCAAATTATTTCTTGATTAAGTTCCATTATAGTTCAAATTTTCAATTTCAGCACGTTGCTCTTAAATGACGCACAACGGTTATGTATAAGAATAGTTGCGGGTTTGCGTGCGAGGAATTTCCGAAGGAA
>CAZHLZ010000586.1:0-1540 GCA_964532475.1 uncultured Chitinophaga sp. | reverse complement strand
GTTCGCAGAGATTTTGTCAAACAAGGAAAATAAAGCTCCCTACGACAATGAAGACTACTTAAATTACACTAAGTTAAATCATTCAAGATTAAATCGTTGGGTGAAACACGGTGAAATATTACCTGAGTTAAAGGAGTTTGTTCAGTCAATTACCCAAAATCAAAAATGGGTACTTATTACTGAGCCTTGGTGCGGAGATGCGGCACATTCAGTTCCATTTATTTATCTAATTAGTTTATTGTCAGATAAAATCAAATTGGAGATTCAATTGCGTGACAGTGATTCTGAAATAGATCGCTATTTAACAAATGGTGGAAAATCAATTCCAATTTTGATAATTCGTGATGAAAACAATGCAGATCTTGCAGTTTGGGGGCCAAGACCAGAAAAATGTCAAGAAATATTTCTTTCCATGAAAGAGCAAAACTTAGATTTTGAACAACAAAAAATTACTTTACAAAATTGGTATAATCACGATCAAGGAGTATCGATACAAAAAGAAATTCTTGATTTGCTTCAAAAATTGTAAAAAATAGAGGGATTAAACTGTTATTTTTAATCCCTCCTCAAAATCTTATAAGCTATAATTTACTAAGGCAAATTTACTGGTAATAATCTTTGAATTATTTGTACCACCTTTTTGCTTCTGTTTTCTTTTTTGGTGCCGAAGCACTATTTGCAGCAGGTTTTTTATTAAAATTTGCCTTGTGTTGAGGTGCTTTTTTTGGTGTATTTGGTTTTGGAACAGGCATACTTGAATCAATCGCAAAAGGATGGTCTTCTTCCACAGGAATTGACTTATTAATCAATTTTTGAATGTCTTTCAAATAATCTTTTTCATCTAAATCACAGAATGAGAAAGACGTTCCAGAATTTCCAGCTCTACCAGTACGCCCAATTCTATGTACATAAGTCTCAGAGATATTTGGAATATCAAAATTGATAACGTATTGTAATTCATCCACATCGATTCCACGAGCTGCAATGTCAGTTGCTACCAACACTCGAATGTCTTTATTTTTGAAATTGGTCAATGCACGTTGTCTAGCGTTTTGAGCCTTATTTCCATGGATTGCCTCCGCCTTAATTCCTTGTTTAATCAATACTTTACAAACTTTATCGGCACCATGTTTTGTCTTGGTGAAGACAAGCACTGTTTCAATGTTTTCAGTATCCAATAAATGCTTCAAAAGTTTTGGCTTATCTGCTTTTGCAACAAAATATATTTTCTGTTGAATGGTGTCTGCTGTTGATGAAACGGGCGCAACTTCCACTTTTTCAGGATCATTTAGAATTGTTCCTGCCAAGGTCAAAATTGTTGGTGGCATGGTGGCAGAAAAGAACAGAGATTGACGTTTTTTTGGAATTACTGTAATAATTTTTTTCACATCGTGAATAAATCCCATGTCCAACATTCTATCAGCTTCATCTAGCACAAAAAATTCTAAATGTGCCAAAGAAATATGTCCTTGTGCAATCAAATCTAATAATCTTCCTGGAGTAGCTACTATTATTTCAGGTTTATATCTTTTTACTGCTT
>CAZHLZ010000585.1:0-1547 GCA_964532475.1 uncultured Chitinophaga sp. | reverse complement strand
GGTTGATTTGTCAAGTGGTGACATGACCTATAATATTCCCTTAATGGATGTTGGTGGATATCCTTTAAATATTTCTTATTCTTCGGGTGTCGGTATGGACGATGAAGCATCTTTTGTTGGTCTTGGCTGGAATCTTTCAGTTGGACAAATAAATAGAAATGTTAGGGGCTTGCCTGATGATTTTGATGGAGATGAAATGATTTATGAAAATTACTTGAAGCCGAACGTTACTGTCGGTGCCAACTTAAAATTTTCACCAAATATTTTTGGTTTTGAGGTTGGAAAAGGTGAAGCAAATACTACTGTGGGTGTTTCAGCAACATACAATAACTATTCAGGTTTTTCAATGAAGTCTTCAGTTGGAATGCAAATTGACTTAGGTGAGGTAGGTTCTGTTGGATTTAATGCAGAATCTGGAAACGATGGATTAAACATTGCGCCCTCAGTTTCTTTGCACCAAAAAAAGGAAAAAGGGGCTAAAAACAACAATCAATTGGGAGGAAGTCTGGGTGTTTCTATGAACTCAAGAGCTGGTTTAACTTCTGTATCTTTAGCAATGACAAGGGAGGTTGCTAACGAGGTGAATTCTGGAAAATATAAAGGCAACAATGTCAATGAAACAGCTTCTATAGGCTCCTCAATTGGATTTACTGACCCAACTTATAGTCCAAATAAGAGAGTTGGAATGATTACTGGAAGTTTTACTTTTAATGCTGCTATTGGAGCTGAATTTTTTGGAGGAGAGGGACAAATGCAAGTTACAGGATTTGGAACCATACAAAAGGTTCGCGAGGAAGAAAAAGAAAAATTTGTAAAAGCATTTGGTTATCAAAATACAGAAAAAGCAACAGCAGAAGGAGTTATGGATTTTAGCCGTGAAAAAGACGGATCATTTTCAAAAAATATGACAAATTTGCCTGTAACAAGTTATACTTATGATATTTATTCTGTGCAGGGACAAGGTGTTTCTGGAATGTACAGACCCTATAGAAACCAAGTGGGCTTTGTTACTGACCCATATGTTTATGATGAGTCGTACTCTGGTAGTTTAGGTCTTGAGTTTGGGGTGGGAAATGCGGCACATAATGGATTTGATTTTGAAGTTAGCTCTGTAGAAAGTCATTCGGGGAATTGGATACAGCAAAATAGTATGTTACAAAATAATATAGAAAATTACAGTGCCTATTCAAGTGGCTTATACGAAAAAGTACATTTCAAAAATGTTGGAGATTTAAGCGCAGATAAAGAGCCTGAGATTTTTAATGATAAATTAGATGATTATAATCCAATAAATGTAAAAATAGTTGGTGGTAAATTTTACTGGTCATTAGCACAAAAATATTTAACAAAATACCCATCTGGAGAAATAACTAGCGCGCAACCAATAAGAAGAGATTCAAGACAAAGGCGAAATCAATCTATAAACAATGTAACTTTTGAGCAATTAGATAAAGGTGTAGGATATGGACCACTTGTAAACCGTGGACAATCTGTTACAAGACCCACTGATGCTAAAGACCACCATATTGGTGAAGTTCAAATTGTAC
>CAZHLZ010000584.1:0-1560 GCA_964532475.1 uncultured Chitinophaga sp. | reverse complement strand
GCTTTGCAGTTAAAGTATAGAAAAAAAGATTAGAATTTATCTTTTAGATCAATTTTGCACAATCATATTTACAAAAAAAGCTTCAACATTAACCGTTGAAGCTTTTTTTCTGTTCAAATTTAGTTTAAACATTAAATCTAAAATGCATAATGTCTCCATCTTGCACAATGTATTCTTTACCTTCCACTTTAAATTTTCCTGCATCTTTCACAGCTGCTTCAGAACCAAGTGTAGTAAAATCTTCATATTTCATCACTTCTGCACGAATAAATCCTTTTTCAAAATCCGTGTGAATAACAGCGGCAGCTTTTGGAGCTGTCATTCCTTTTGTGATTGTCCAAGCTCTCACTTCTTTCACACCACAGGTGAAGTAAGTTTCAAGTTTTAATAAGTCATAAGCGGAACGAATCAAACGATTTACTCCAGGCTCCTCAAGACCTAATTCTTCCAAAAACATTTGACGTTCTTCATACGATTCAAGTTCAGTAATATCTGCTTCAATTTTAGCGCCAATCACCAATACTTCAGCATCTTCGTCTTTCACATTTTCGCGAACTTGATCCACGTATTTATTCCCATTTTTAACAGAAGCTTCATCTACATTACATAAATAAAGTACTGGTTTTGATGTTATTAATTGTAATTTAGGTAATATTTCTGCTTCTTTCTCATCTACTTCTAAAGCACGAACAGATTTCCCTTGCTCCAAATGTGTTTTAATTCGTGAGCATAAATCGTTTTCTCTCAAAACTTCCTTATCACCTGATTTCAGCATACGAGCAAGAGAAGCAATTCTTTTTTCAATTGTTTCTAAATCTTTCAATTGTAATTCGATGTCAATAACCTCTTTATCTCTAATAGGATTTACTGAGCCATCCACATGAATAATATTTCCATCATCAAAACATCTTAATACGTGAATAATGGCATCCGTTTCTCTAATATTTGCCAAAAATTGATTTCCCAATCCTTCACCTTTCGATGCACCTTTAACTAAACCGGCAATGTCTACAATTTCCATAGTTGTTGGCACTACCCTTTCAGGATTCACAATCGATTCTAATTTTTCTAAACGTAGATCTGGAACGGAGATTGTTCCAACATTTGGTTCGATTGTACAAAAAGGAAAATTTGCTGATTGTGCTTTTGCGTTTGATAAACAATTAAATAAGGTTGATTTTCCTACATTTGGTAAACCAACAATTCCACATTTTAATGCCATTTATAATTTTTTTTGCAAAGATAGAAATTTAATTCGATTTTGAGATTTGCATCACTGAGTATCGGAAAATTTCATGTGCAAAATAAAAAAATCCACTTAGTTACGAATTGGTGGAGAATTAATAAAACAAGCCTACAAAATAGCTAAATAAAAAACAACTCCTAATAACTGCTTATTTTTTTTAGCGCCTTAACCGCCTGCGCCTGCAAGTCCTCTTCCTTGCAGTCATGCGGGCTTTCCGGACTCCGTCGGGGCGTGGGGATTTATGCAATTGAACAATTTTAACCTTTTAACCTCAGTTCGATTATTAAAATTGGATTCAGACCGCTTAGAAACAA
>CAZHLZ010000583.1:0-1564 GCA_964532475.1 uncultured Chitinophaga sp. | reverse complement strand
CAGTTACATTGGCGGGTGCTCAAAATAATCCACATGTAGAAGCAAACGACATGGAATCTTGTACTTCCTTAATTCAACCAACTTTCACAGTTAAAAATTATGGAACAAATAGTTTGACTTCCGCTACCATTTTATTGAAAGAAAATGGAACGACAATTCAAACTAAAAATTGGGCTGGTAGCATTGCCGCTATGGCTTCTGAAACAATTAGTTTCTCTTTTATAAGTGCTAATAATACCTCAACATATACGACAGAGGTGACCGCTGTTAATAGCGGTGCAATTTTGCATCCAGAAAATGGAATGAGCCAATATGTGGATAATTTAGCACAAGTAACTCCATCTTTAGACTTAACAATTAAATTTAGAACTGATTATTACTCTAGTGAAACATCTTGGGAAATGAAAAATAGTGCGAATGTTGTTGTCGCTTCTGCATCATACAATGCTGGAGATTCTTTAACAACAAAAACACATACTGTTACATTGCCAGATGCAAACGATTGCTATTCAATATCAATAATGGATTCTTATGGTGATGGATTAAATACTGGTTCTAACCCTGATGGACAATTTGGAATTGATATTGAGGCAAATGGAGAAACTATCCTAAATTTAGCAGTTGGTAACTTTGGAGATTTGTTCAATAGAATTGGAGCATTTAAAACTGAGCTTTCTCAAACTTCGGGTTTGAACAAAAATGAAGCAAATTCATTTGTTGTGTCACCAAACCCTTCGACAGGTAACTTTTCAATTAAAGGGGAAGCATTAACTTCTTATTCAACAGTTGAATTAGTTGATCAATTAGGAAGAACTCTTTCTACATGGAGTATCAATAGTACTTCATTAAATATTGAAATGAACGATTTAGCATACGGAAACTACATGCTTGTTTTCAAAGGTGCAAATGGTAACGCAACTGAAAAAATACAAATTAACAAATAAGAAATATTTTTTACTGGAAACCGTCTCAATATTTTGAGGCGGTTTTTTTATTTAAAGATACTTTGTATTTAACTTCCAATTTGTTATCTTTGCCCTCTTCAAAAAAATCAAGCTAAAAGATTTAATTATGGCAAAAATTCGTAAACAAGACGCACTCGATTACCATTCTTCAGGTAAACCAGGGAAAATTCAAGTGCTTCCTACTAAACCATATTCAACACCCAGAGATTTGTCTTTGGCTTATTCTCCTGGAGTGGCTGAGCCTTGCTTGAAAATTGCAGAAAATCCTGATGATGTTTACAAATATACTGCAAAGGGAAATTTAGTTGCCGTTATTTCTAATGGAACTGCTGTTTTAGGTTTGGGTGACATTGGTCCCTTGGCTTCAAAACCAGTAATGGAAGGAAAAGGCGTACTTTTCAAAATTTTTGCTGATATTGATGTATTTGATATTGAAGTAGATGCAAGCGATCCAGAATTATTTATCCAAACCGTTAAGGCAATTGCGCCTACTTTCGGTGGAATAAATTTGGAAGATATCAAAGCTCCAGAAGCATTTGAAATCGAACGTCGCTTGAAAGAAGAATTGGATATTCCAATTATGCATGACGATCAACATG
>CAZHLZ010000582.1:0-1581 GCA_964532475.1 uncultured Chitinophaga sp. | reverse complement strand
CTTCTGGTGAATTAAATGTTAGTCAGCCGAAAAAAGAAAGTTCAATAATTGAGGTAGTTGTAAAATCTAAAAATGAAATATTTTCAATGTATTTACCTGAATCAATGGTAAATGTGGTTGGTGATTACTACATTGAAACAAAAACTAAGAAGGCAAAAATTAACGTAAACATTCTTCAAAAACAGGTGGACTCTGTGAGAGTAGAATTGTACAAATCAATTTCCGGTGTAGCTGCTAGTAACGATGAAGTTTTTGGATTAAATCCTGCAATGAATGTAAAAAGATTACCTTCAGCGACTAAACAGGTTGAGGTTCAAACCAACTCTGCCATATTAGGAGAAATGGTGAAAAATTTAGAAATTTCAAAGGTTAGTTTAATGAATCAAACACCATTAATTGAAATTGTTGATCGACCCGTATTGCCTTTGGAGAAAAAGAAGTTGGGCAAATTTTCAGGTGTATTAATAGGTGGGATTTTATCTTCCTTGCTGGCAATTGTTTATGTTCTGTTTAAAGATTACATTAATAAAAATAAACTAAAATCAAATAATTTAGGTAAAAATGAGTAATATTAAGATTTTAATAACTGGTGGTGCAGGTTTTATTGGCTCAAATTTGTGTGAGCATTTTTTAAATAAATCTTATCAAGTAGTTTGCTTGGATAATCTTGCAACTGGTCACAAACATAACATAGAAAGACATCTAAGTAATGCAAATTTTAAATTCATAGAAGGTGATATTCGTAATCTTGAAACTTGTAAGGATGCAGTTAAAGGTTGTGACTTTGTTTTGCATCAAGCTGCCTTAGGATCTGTTCCTCGTTCAATTAACGACCCAATAACCTCTAATGATGTTAATATTGGAGGTTTTTTAAATATGTTGGTTGCAAGTCGTGATGAAAAGATAAAAAGATTTGTTTTTGCGGCAAGTTCTTCTACGTATGGTGATTCAGAAATTTTACCTAAAGTGGAGGATGTTATCGGTAAGCCTCTTTCCCCGTATGCAATAACTAAATATGTTAATGAATTATATGCTGATATTTTTTCAAAAACTTATGGATTAGAGACAATTGGCCTTAGATATTTTAATGTATTTGGTAGACGACAAGATCCAAATGGTGCTTATGCAGCTGTTATTCCTAAGTTTGTAATTCAATTAATGAACTACGAAAGTCCCGTGATAAATGGAGATGGAATGTTTTCAAGAGATTTTACCTACATTGACAATGTAATTCAAATGAATGAATTAGCAATGTTAACTGAAGATAAATCTGCAGTAAATACGGTTTATAACACAGCATTTGGTGATAGAACAACTTTAAATGAATTAGTTGTTAATTTAAAAGATGAGTTATCTAAATATGATCCAAAAATTGCTGATGTAGAGATAATTTATGGACCTAATAGAGCAGGTGATATTCCTCATTCTCTGGCAAGTATTGATAAAGCAAAAAGATTATTGGATTATGATCCAAAATTTAATTTAAGAAATGGTTTGAATGAGGCATTAAAATGGTATTGGGAAAATTTAAAATAAAAATATGAGTACAAAAATTTCAATAATAGGATTAGGATATGTTGG
>CAZHLZ010000581.1:0-1583 GCA_964532475.1 uncultured Chitinophaga sp. | reverse complement strand
TAACTATTTAGCGTTTTATTCCTTGTTTTTACACACAAATTTAGCAAAAATACGATACTTTGCAAGTTTTGGAACAAATGATTAGGAAGCAAATAAAAATAAGGTATAAAACCAAGTTGAACGGAGCCTTTTTATCATGAAGAGTGATTTTTGACTATGGGAATACTATGGTTTTTATTGTATTTTGAAATCAAATTTAGGTCATTTCTCGTTGTTCATTTTGTATAATTTTCATTGTTTCTAGAACAATTTTGGACAGATTTGATTTTAATTTTTCAATGAGACATAATTCTCCTGTTATGATTTTGGTAAAAATCAATCAAGTTTATTTCGTTAAGCAAAGAACATTTTATTATAACATAATTCAGCTTGGTTTTGCTAATATTGGTATCAGTTTTCCATTTTTACATTTTGGGCAACAAAATGGATCTTTTTTAGTTAAAATTTCAAGTACTTCAAATGCATTTAATCCAACTAAACTTGGTAAATAAGTAACTTTTTTAATGAGTTTAAAACATTCATTTAATCTGGTTTTTATGTTACAAATAGCCATAAAACCAAAGTACCTGATTTTACAAAAACCACTGGGTAAAACGTGTTGTAAAAACCTTCGTATAAACTCCATTTTCTCTAAAGTAATAGTACGTTTTACACCTGCTTTTTTATAGTCTTTGTAAGAAAAAGTAACATTTTTTTCATCTTGATGCATTAAACGTTCATTTGCAATCGCTACACGATGCGTATAATTTGCCAAATAATTAATCAAATTATCTGGACATGAAAAAGGCTTTTCCGCATAAACCACCCACTTCGTTTTGTAGCATATATCCTTTATTTCCTTAAAGTTATGTACGTCCTTTGGAAGTTTTATTTTACCATTTGTTATGGCTTTTTCCAAGTGTTTACAGAGTAAGGCTCTAAAAATGACACTTACTACCTTAATAGGAACAATAAATTTTTTATTGGATGGAATCCATTCCGTAGCATCCTCATTTAGGCCTCCAGCTGGCACAATCATATGAATGTGTGGATGATAAGTAAGTGTTTGACCCCAAGTATGTAAAACTGCTACAGCTCCAGCTTGTGCTCCCAGGTATTTTGTGTTTTGAGCAACTTGCATCAAACTTTCTGCTGCTGCTTTAAATAATAAATCGTATGCTTTTGCTTGATTTAATAAAAATAATTGATGTAAACAGGTTGGAATAGTAAAAACCAAATGAAATTGTTTAACAGGTGGTAAATTACTTGCTAATTTGTCCACCCATTGTGCTTTTCTAACAAATTGACATTTGTTACAATGTCTGTTCCTACAAGAGTTGTAAGCTTGTTTTACATATTTACATGAATTGCAGTTCATTTTATGCCCTCCAAGTTTTGCTGTTCTACATGAAATAATATCTGAAAATGCTTTTTTCTGATTGGCACCAAATTTATCATTTTCTAAAACGCTAGTTTCTTGACTGCTAAATATGTCAGCAAGTTCAAGATTGTGTTTTCTGTTTTGCATAATACAGAATTAAAAGTCCATTGAACCCAGATTACGCATTAGAAAAATATTAGTAAATTAGCTTTGTAAATCCTAA
>CAZHLZ010000580.1:0-1597 GCA_964532475.1 uncultured Chitinophaga sp. | reverse complement strand
TCCTGCACTTAAAATACTGAAAATTAATTATTTGTTGTTTTTCAGCAGACCCTAAGTATAATCACATTTGATTTTTTTTTACATTTGCGTTTAATATTTAATCAACGAATATGAAAAAACTTGCTCTATTAATAATCGCAGGAACAATGGCCTTAAGTTGTTCAACAAAACCAAAAGAAAAAATTGAAAGTGAGCTTCCAACTGCTAGTGAAGAAAGCGTAAAGCCTGTTCCAATTTCAATTGAAAAATTGAGTGGCGTTTGGAAATACACTGAGGTCAGAACCGAAGCACTTGAAGCTGGAATCCCGCAAAAAGCTGACATTTTACTTGGAATATCTGATGATTATCACCTTGCATATTCTGTAGGCGGTCAAAGGGAATTGGAACTTGTTCTCAATAATTTAAGTACCGAATTTGACATAAAAGACAATCAAATTTGTGCCAAAGACACGACAGACATCACTTTTAAAATGGATTATGGATCAAATGCTGTCAGTGTTTTTCTTTTAAATGATAAAGAACTTGTGTTGGAAAAAGGTCCAGTTTTTCGATATTTTACGCGAGTGAAGTAATAAACTTTGATTTCCATTTTATTGTTGATAAATCAATTATCGATAATTAATACTAGTTTAAATAATAAAATTATCATGAAAACTTCAATATTTCACAAGTTTGATGCATTTTGAATTATTTCATCAACAGCATTTAAATGAAGGAAAAGGTAATAGTCATTCTCGGCAATATAACAAAAGGTTTTGTATCCTTCAGATATAGTGATATTTTCTTTGTTTTGGATCATGATGTGACTATTGTCAAATCTTTACAAATTTATGAACAGTTTTAGTACTTACGTTTTTATCAATCAGTTCAATGTAATAAATTCCATTTTGCAAATTACTTATATCAATTACGTTTTCTGTAATAAAATCATTTTTTAGGTCATTATATTTTTTAAAATTTTGGTCATAAATATTAATTTCCAAATCATATTTTTTTTTAGTTGATATTACAAACAGTATGTTCTGAGTAGGATTAGGGTAAATGAAGCTGTTAATTAGGTCATTTTCTATTGTTTCATTAGTGTTCAAATTTAATTTTAGAAAATTCATTTTATCAAAATTGTAATAAGTTGAAAATCTACCACCTATAAGTAAATCATTTTCTAAACGTAAAATTGAATGAACCCCAGCAATAGCTGTATTGTTGGGGTTAACTATGTTAAATCCAATTTGTGTGTCAAAATTCGAGTTGATAGTTCCATTATCGTTTAAAAGGTAAATTCCCTTAGTGTTTAAATTTATTTCTGATTCTCCACCCACAAATAATGTGTTATTTTCATTAAATAAAATAGTTTGAGTAATGAATCCTGAAATATTATTAAATGGAGAAACAAAATTAGGATTTACAGTACCGTCACTGTTTAGTTTTACAATAGATTTGCTTTGAAAAGTGTTAAAAAAGTTGAATTGACCACAAACAAATATTTCATTTTCATTCTTGGGGAAAATGGTAAAACCTCCAAAGTTTTCTATACCATCTAGACAAGAAAAGTTTGTTTCAATACTTCCATTTTGTTCTAATTTAAATAAACCTTTAG
>CAZHLZ010000579.1:0-1598 GCA_964532475.1 uncultured Chitinophaga sp. | reverse complement strand
ATACATTAGGAGTTCTTATTCCTAGTCATACATTCGAATTTATTTCAAAAATCACAGAAAAATACCCAAATATTCACTTTGACTTTCACGCACACAACGACTATGATTTGAGTGTTGCAAACGTCTTAGAGGCACTAAAAGCTGGTGTCAAGGGATTGCACGTCACAGTGAACGGAATGGGAGAACGTGCTGGTAATGCTCCGCTTGAAAACACTGTCGCAGTGATAAATGATTTCCTACCAGAGGTTAAAATTAATGTAAAAGAATCCTCTCTATACTCCGTTAGCAAGCTCGTTGAGACTTTTACTGGTTATAGAATTCCTGCTAATAAACCTATTGTTGGAGATAACGTTTTTACACAAACAGCAGGAATACATGCTGATGGCGATAACAAAAACAATTTATATTTCAACGATTTACTTCCAGAACGTTTTGGAAGAAAAAGAAAATATGCTTTAGGAAAAACATCTGGAAAAGCTAATATTGAGAAAAATCTTCAAGAATTAGGATTGCAGTTAAATCAGGAAGATTTAAAATTAGTGACCCAAAGAATTATTGAATTGGGGGATAAAAAAGAAACAGTTACTAAGGAAGATTTGCCTTACATCATCTCTGACGTGCTTGACAGCCAAACCTATCAAGAAAAAATAGTGGTAGAATCGTATGTATTAGTGCATTCTAAAGGATTACGACCTTCAACCACATTATGTTTAAAAATTGACGGTGAAATTCACGAAGAAAATGCACAAGGTGATGGTCAGTTTGATGCTTTTATGAACGCTTTGTCCAAAATTTACAAAAGCAAAAAAATGGTTTTACCCAAACTAATAGATTACGCTGTGCGAATTCCGCCAGGAAGTAGTTCAGATGCATTATGCGAAACCATTATCACTTGGACTAAAAATGGAAAAGAATTTAAAACCAGAGGATTAGACTCTGACCAAACCGTAGCCGCCATTATTGCAACCCAAAAAATGCTCAATGTTATTAGCATTTAACCCTTTATAAATTACAAACGAAACTAAATAAATAATAGAAATGAAATATACTATTGCCCTTCTTGCTGGAGACGGAATTGGACCAGAAGTAATTAATGAAGCTGTAAAAGTTTCTGATGCGATTGCAAAAAAATTCAATCATGAAATCAATTGGATGCCTGCATTAACAGGTGCTTGTGCCATTGATGCAGTAGGAGTTCCTTATCCTGACGAAACTCATGAAATCTGTATGAAAGCCGATGCAGTTCTTTTTGGGGCTATCGGACATCCTAAATATGATAATGACCCAAAAGCAACGGTAAGACCTGAACAAGGATTATTATTAATGCGTAAAAAATTAGGGTTATTTGCTAATGTTAGACCAACCTTTACTTTTCCATCATTAATAGATAATTCTCCATTAAAAAGAGAACGAATTGAAGGAACAGATTTGGTTTTCTTAAGAGAGTTGACTGGAGGAATTTACTTTGGTGAAAAAGGAAGAAAAGACGGTGGAGAAACCGCTTATGATAATTGCGTTTACACCCGAGAAGAAGTGCAACGTCTTGCCAAAAAAGGATTTGAATTGGCTATGACCCGTTCTAAAAAATTGTGTTGCGT
>CAZHLZ010000578.1:0-1598 GCA_964532475.1 uncultured Chitinophaga sp. | reverse complement strand
CACTTGATTTTTTTACGCTTACTTTTTGTGAAAGGTGCCAGATTTACGTTTTCTATGCACATATTAATCTTACAAAACCAAACTTTATCTTAAAAATATAATTAACAATGAAGTTAATCAAAAAAATATGCTTAATTGCGAGTTGAATTACAAAAAGAAATAGGCCAACATACTTATTAAAAGTACGCCAATTACATTCATAATAAATCCAACCTTTGCCATTTGTTTAATGGTGATGTGCCCAGCAGAAAAAACGATTGCATTTGGTGGCGTTCCAATTGGAAGCATAAAAGCAAAACTTGAAGCCAATGTGACTGCAAAACAAATCTGAACAACGGAATAAGAATTATCCTGTGCAAAAGCTCCAATGATTGGAATTAGAACTGTTACAAGTGCTAAGTTTGAGATAATTTCAGTTGCGAAAATTGCAATAGTAACTAAAATTCCTAAAATCAACCAATAAGGTAAATGATTAAAATTATCGAAAGATTGTGAAACAGCATCTATCACTCCGCCTCGAGTTAAAGCGTCAGCCAAAGCCAATCCACCACCAAAAAGTAATAAAATTCCCCAAGGAAGTTTTTGTGTATCAGACCATTCCAGTAGATTTGTAGCATTATCAGCAGGAATCAAAAACAATAAAATTGTACCAAAAATTGCAACCATCTCATCACTGTAAATAATTCCAAAATTGGCAAAAACGTCTTTTAAGGACCACAAAATGACAAAAACGAAAAATACAGCCAATACTTTTAATTGATTTTTTGTCCAAGCAACTTTTTCCATTGAAAATGAATCTACACGTTCACTTCTTTTCTTCCCCAAAGAAAAACGGAAATAAAAATAGGTAATTGCTAACATTACAAGACAAGAAGGAAAACCAATAACAAACCATTGCATGAAATCAACCTCAATTCCAAATTGCTTACTTAATGCGCTCGCCATTTGCAGGTTTGGTGGCGATCCAATTAATGTTCCAACGCCGCCAATACTTGAGCCATAAGCAATTGCAAGTAGTAAATA
This sequence comes from uncultured Chitinophaga sp., assembly GCA_964532475.1. Classification (GTDB taxonomy): domain Bacteria; phylum Bacteroidota; class Bacteroidia; order Flavobacteriales_D; family Crocinitomicaceae; genus M2408. The sequence goes on along the minus strand of CAZHLZ010000578.1, from coordinate 575 downwards.
AAGAGAGAATTTCGAATCTTGTTGCTCCGAACTAAGAGAATTAACAACTGCAACCCCCATAGGAAGTAACATCAGAGCTGTAGCAGTATTCGAAACCCACATACTTAGTAATCCCGTACTTAGTAAAAATCCTAAAATAATACTTGATTTTTTATTCCCAACCAAACGTAAAATTCCTTTTGCAATTTGAATGTGAATGTTGAATTTTTCCAAGGCTAAAGCTAGCATAAATCCACCCAAAAAGATAAAAATCATGTTATTTCCATAAGATTTTGCTAAAATAGAAGCGTCATTTTTGCCGTCAACCTCAATTAAACCAAGTGGAGCGGCTAGAATCATAGGGAACAATGCAGTTAAATAAATTGGAATCACTTCAAAAATCCAAAAATAAATCATCAAAAAACCAAGGGAAATGGCATTCCAAAACAGAGATTCAGCCTTGGTAACAATTAGGATTAAACCAAAAATTAAAAATCCAAGACCAATAATTATTTTTTTGAGGTGTTTTTGGAACATAGTTAAAATTTACTTACTTGTTAGAAAAATAAAAATGCTAAAATAAAAAAAACGGATTG
>CAZHLZ010000577.1:0-1606 GCA_964532475.1 uncultured Chitinophaga sp. | reverse complement strand
GTGTGAGAGGCGCATCCTGACGGTTATTCGTCAGGACCGTCTACTCGATTAGCAGCAGGTTGTATTAAAAACGCTCATTTGAATCTTCCAATTGCCAGATTTTATTTTTAAGATCAAACTCATTAAATATTTCTTTTGCTTCTTCAATTGTCCATTTTTTCCAATTTGGATTCAAATGGTTTCCATACCATTTTTTTGAAAAGTTCCAGATTTTTTCGATAGGCTGAATATCTCCTTTTGAAATATTATGCTTTTTCGTCCATTCCTCAATCTGTGTTTCATTTTCAAAGACTAGCATATTACTGCAAGTGTAAATTACATTATCCCACGCATTCTTCATTGGTATTGGAAAATGTATAAAATAATTTTTCTCTTGGATTTCTCCATCGATAATATTGATTTCAATTTGTTTGGTTTCAGCTCCAATAGTTGTTATTATTTTTACATCATCTTTTAATAATGCTGCAACACCTAGCGAACACCATGCACAATTTCCCCACCATTCGCCATTCTGTGTTTTTACGTAGAAGTTTGTAGGTGATAATGAAAATGGATGAATGACCCAAACTTTAGGTTCATTTGGATGAAGCACAACTCCATGATATTCTTGCAAATCATGTAAGCCTTTTATGATTTCATTTTCAGTTGCGCTCAATATTTTTGATAATTCGGAAACATTTGGGGCAAAACCAGTGTCAATTATTTCTTGGAGAATTGTAAAGTGTAGATTTGAATTTGTTATCATTTTTTGTGTAGGTTATATAATTATTTATCCAGCTGATTTTGGAATTCGGTTAAATATTTCGCTAAATGAAAACCGTCGACCAAACCATGATGTGCTTCAATGGAAACTGGCAGATATTTTTGGCCATCACGCATGCTGAATTTTCCGAACGTGATTTTTGGAACAGATTCGTCTTGAGTAAAATTTGTCGGATGTAATAATCCGCTAAATGAAGTCCAGGGAATTGTGGAATGGCGAATCAAATCTTTTTTTATATCATCATCATTTAGTCTTAATCCTTTTGAATTTTGGACGCTTAAAATTTCTTTCTGTAATTCAGCATTGAACGCTTGGAAATCACTTGAAAAGTGAACGAATATAAATCCGAAAGTTCCGTCTTCTCGACCAATTGTAGCACCGGCATTTATAACAGGAAATGAAACTACATTATCATTAACAATTCTGTACTTTAATTCTTCAACAACATTTACGGCAATCATTGATTTATGAAGATAATAGGCAAAGAAAGAGTAGCCATTTTCTTTGGCAATATCATAAGCTTTTGTGCAATTTACTTCTGTTACAATTCCAAAATATGGACTTGCCATTTTTGAGAAGAAATTAAAGTGCTCTTTTCTATTCCAATTTTCAACATCTATTATTTTCATTTCGTGTATTTGATTCGGGTTTCTTGTCAACTTGCTGCTAACGGTTTGCCAGCAGGCGATCGGCCCGCCGTTTTAAAAAAGTTTAGTTTTCGAAGTTAAAGTTTTTTGGTTCAAATTTTCTTTTGTTTTCTAAGAAAGAGCCGGGCTGGAGCTAAGCGTTTGTGTGTGCTCTGCATGAGCAGAGGCACACGCTTGTTAAAGCTATCATAAAAAT
>CAZHLZ010000576.1:0-1618 GCA_964532475.1 uncultured Chitinophaga sp. | reverse complement strand
GATAAGACATTGTTGGATTTCCCGGGAATTTTTTATCTGTAACATTTGGATCATCTTCAATGACACCTGAGGCTTCAACTAAATAAATTCTCTGCTTTCCGTTTCCTTTAGCAAGTTCTGCTGCTAAAACAGCCGTGTTTAATGTTGAGGTTACATAAACATGCTTTAAATTTCTATCTTCAAAATTAGATATATAACCAACCTCTATAAAATCGCCTATTTTTAAATCCGCTTTTGTACCATGAAAATATGTTTGAGCAAACGGTTTTGCAACATGTTGGTTTTTATTTTCTGCATTTTCCATTTTATTTTTCATTTAAATTTTCAATTTTTTTGTCTACAATTTCTAAGGCGTTTGTAAAATATTTTTCAATAATTTCTAATTCATTAATCGTAAAAGAATTAAAAAGTTCGTCAATATTATCTTGAAAATCCTGATAAATTGGTGTTAGTAGGTTTGTTATTTTTTCAATATTTGGATTGATGATTATTTTTCTTCTATCATTTTTATCCGATTCTCTTTTTACAAGTTTTCTTTTTTCAAACCTATCAATTAATCCAGTAACAGCTCCAGTTGTCAATCCTGTTACTAAGGCAAGTTCGTCAGCAGTCATTTTTCCTTTTTGAACAAAGAAACCTAAGTACTTGTGATCAGTTCCAAATAAACCAATTTTTTCACCTACAATTTCATGTAATTTTACTGAAGAGAAAGCAAATTTCTGGCTTAGCTTTCTTATTTTAACAACTTTTTCTTGATTATCCATATAGTTAACTCAATAATTATCTTAGTGACAAAGATAAATGTTTTCCTATATATAATGTGAAAATTTCACTTTAATTTAACTAATGTAAAAATTTAATGTAATAAAAAAAAACCGCTTGAATATTTCCAAGCGGTTCCTAAATTAGATAACAATTTCTATTTACCAAGTCTTAATGTCAATCCTTACATTGATTTTATCTTCGTCAACTTCCTCAATGTAATCAACTTCCATTTGGTTCACTTTGTCTGTCAAGTCAGCACCAGCTTTAAAACGTGTTTTTTTCTTTGGTTTCTGTGCTTTCAAAGTTGTTCCGTCAGTTGTTTTGAAATCTACTTTATCCAAAACAATTTCCATCACTTCACCATTAAAATTGATATTAACTTTTTCAGTTAAATCAGCTCCAGCCTTAAACCTTGGTCGGTTGCTTCCTGTTTGAAAAGTAATTGTTTCACCCTCATCGTTGGAGAAATCAATTTTCACTTTAATTTTAAACTCTTTATCATCTGAAAAATCATCAATGATGATATTCGCTTTATTCACTTTTTCAGAAAGTTCAGACCCAGCTTTGAATCTTATTTTTTTAGCAGGCATTTGTTTTTGTGCTGCTATTTCTGTTGCTTTTTCTTTATTATTCATTTTTTGAAGTATTATATTTCACTTATGTTTGCCCCATAGTTGAGCCCTATTTGTTTCCACTTTAATGAAAAAAAAGCCCCAAAAAAAATGAGGCTTAGTTGTAAAAGGTTTTTGGTTTAGAATACGTTTGCAATCTTCATTGCATTTCCCGAAGCAAATAAATAGTAGCTACCATTTACTTCTTGGTAAAACTCGATACCGATTACATTTGTTGCACT
>CAZHLZ010000575.1:0-1628 GCA_964532475.1 uncultured Chitinophaga sp. | reverse complement strand
CCAATAGAGTTATTGAGTTACTCAGCTGAAACAATTGGTAATGAAGTGGAAATTAATTTTACAACTGCTACAGAAAGAGATGTTGATTACTTTGTTGTAGAAAATTCTAGGGATGGAAGTTACTGGCAGCAAGTAGCTACAATTGATGCTGTTGGGAACAGTACGGATGCAAACTCTTACAAAGCAATTGATAAAAACCCAAATATTGGAACCTCATATTATAGAATAAAAGATGTTTCAGTAGATGGGAAAGGGCATTATTCAGCTGTTTTTTCCAATGATTTTTCAAGTTCTAAATATTTGCTATATCCAATACCCGTAAATAGCTCCATGTTTTTAGAAGGAAATGATATTGTTAATTCAGAAATTACACTTGTTAACAATGTTGGAAATATTATCCCAATTGATTACACTTTTTTTGGAGAAAAGGCAAGTTTCGATTTTAGCGGTATAAAAAATGGAATGTATTACTTGGTAATTCAATCAGCATCCAATAAAAGAACTGAAAGAGTTGTAGTTGTTCATAAATAGAATTAATAACTAAAAAAAATTAATGTCATGAAAAAGTTAATACTAATAGTTTGTTGCATCGTTTGTTCTCTAACAATAAATGCTCAAAATACGCTTGAAAAGACGAAGGAAAGAAGTGTTTCGCTTATTAAGAAGGAAAAAATTAAAGCCTTTGAAACCAGAATAATTGCAGATGGTAAAATTCCTAAAGATAAATTTAATGCTTTAATGGATAATTTCGCAGCTAAAGATGGTTTTATTGATTATGAAATTGTAAAGGATAACCTTAATGAGAATTCAACCATTTTTATCGTATATCATTTGGAATATGTCTCAAAATCAACAATAAACAGAATTTTCACTGCCAGTAACATTGAAGCTTCAGTTGAAAGTTCAAAGATTTCTAAATTGTACGTTTATTAGTCGTTTTTAAAAGAAACTCGGAGGTTTTCTCAGTTCGATTTTTGCATCTTGGAATAAACTCGAGTTTGCATTCATTCTGAACATAAAACTTTGATTGGTTCCAATAGGTATCCAAAAGAAGGATAAATTCCAACAGTGTAGGTTTCTACTCAATGTAATTCTTGAATTGGTGATTTTTTGAGTTTGTAAATCCAGGTAGATGTCAGTCAAAATTTTCCAACGCTTGGTAAACGAAAAATCAGTATTAAAAGTCATTGTTTGATTTTTGTTGAATTGCTTTCCAGTAATAAATGGTACACTACTTCTGTTGATATCAAATAAATAACCAACGGTTGCTCGCCAAGGAATCTCAAAATCAACTAATTGCTCTGGGTGCAGGGCGAAGTATTGATAATCAGCATTCCAATTTTTATTAATTTTTTCAGTATTCTCCTCAATTTTCTTTCTGCTTTTTTTCGAGGTAAGAACAAAATTTGTATTTACAGAAAAACTGTACATTCTTAATAATTTCCCTCTCGTGTTGATTGCAAATTCGTTTATTTCGGCATTGGTAGAATCATTCCAATTATATGGACTCAAATTACTGGAAGCGACAATATTCAAAAATTCTATCGGATTTATTCGCATACTTGCATTGATTCGACTTAATTTCATGGAGTCTTTCAAAAAGTTATAATTCCCCGAAAAAGAAAGTG
>CAZHLZ010000574.1:0-1646 GCA_964532475.1 uncultured Chitinophaga sp. | reverse complement strand
CAACAATTGCCTCAATATCATGGTAGGATATTCTAATTTTAGGAAACAACGGTATAACTATACTTGTAACGTAGGTTGGTGATTTTCCAGTATCTGCTACGGACCACTCTGTTTTCAGCTCATTAGCGCCCTCTAAAAAAACTCTTGCGAATGGTCCCCATTGGTCATCATGAATATAAATTCTAGTAATTCCTTGTGATTGAAGATTAAGTGTATCTTTCACTATTCTAACATTGTTTTCATTTTTATGACCAGAAATGGTAACAGCATGATACCCAAATTCGCCATTTCCTGAAGGTACGTTAACAATTAAAATCAATGGTATTTCAATACTCGAATATGCATTTACAATTTTTCTTAAATAATCATTTGTAATTACTCCATTATAAATTTTTCTTGTATCATCATAATAATCTACATCATCCGGATCGATGATTTCAGTTACAAGTCCAGAATTTAATATAGCCTGACAAATTTGAAGTATATTTAATCCTTTATTAGGAAAAAGTCTTCCCCCATTGGGAGATAATGTATCAGCATCTTTAGTAATTTGACTTGGCGATTTTAAAACAGTGTTATAGTCGTCTGATGCTTTATTTAGCATAGCCCATATTGCAGTAGTTGCACACGCTGCTAATACTGTGTCTTGCTCTTGAAATGCAAGTGAATTTAATTTAATTTTTTTTCCATAGAAATGGATTGTATAATTTCTTAATCCCCAAAAATTGCGACCATTTTCTACTTTAAAAGTTTTGAGAATTGAAAAACCAATTACAGTTACTGGTATGGGTTTAATTACAATAAATCCTAAATATGACTCTATAAATGCGCTTTGATCTTCTTTACTTTTAAGTATTTCAGAATTTAAATCATCTTCCGAATAATTCTTGTTAAAAAAATGGATTCTTGTGCAAAACTTTGGGAACTTTTCAAAACAAAAACTATAATATGAAGCATAATCATGTAAATAATCTTTACTAATGTAATTTTCCTCTACAACAATAACCTTGGCATCAAGATCTCTGTAAGATAGATATTCATAAAGATATTTAAAATGGTTCTTATTCTTAATTACCTCTTCCGAAGTATAATTATTTACAAGAACACTTGCTAGATTATCTCTATCAAAATTAAGAACTTTCAATAGTGACTAGAATAAGTCGAACTTACAATTTTATAACAGTTCTTAAATTTTGTTGATCAACTTCTTTTAAACTATAAAGTTTTATCTGCCTACTTACTGAATTTTTTATTAATTCTATAATTTTTTCATTGTTTGCTGCATCAATTTTAACAGGTCTATAATTAGATACAAATTCATCAAAGATTGATTTGTTTAGTTTTTGTTCAGGATTTTTGATTTGGTTTTTCATGTGGTATTTATATTTAATCAATTAGTTTTCAGTTCTTTTCCATGGGCATTAAAACTTAAAACTTCTCACTGCAATATTAACTCAAAATGATTTGAGGGGTGCGAAGTTAAGAACAATTTACAAACAATGTATGAATTATTCGATTTTTTTTCAAATAACGACTCCATTTCATTGGTAAATATACGATTAATGTCCATTATAATAGATTGCAAGATATATAATGCTAGATTGAGTAATGTTTTTTTACCATTATTCTTATATATTAATTTAATT
>CAZHLZ010000573.1:0-1664 GCA_964532475.1 uncultured Chitinophaga sp. | reverse complement strand
TGGTAATGGTGTAAAAAAAGTAATAAAATAAGCTACTAAAAACCCCAGGAAACAAAGAAAAATTCCTTTAAAATAGTGGAAAAATAAATCTTTTAAATTGAGTGTGAATTGCTTTTTTGGTAACAAAAATTGTGTTTTATAATTCATATAAGCAGCATAAATCACTAAAGGAAATAAGAAAATTCCTTGTGCAATTCCCATATCTTTTAACAAAATAAATTTTACCGTTTCAGCGTAAAAAGAAAAATTGGGATACAAATTCAAAATGCTTCCAGCTGCCAAAAGAATTCCAGCAGAAAACAAAATCGGACTTGAAATTAGATGAAAAGGTTTTGCTTTTTCAACATTAGGCTGAATTTCCCTAATTTTTTTGGCCTTTACCAAAATAAAACTAGTTGATGCTAATAAATCAAGAAGATAGAAAAGCAAAATGTAATAAAAAGTCCAATTCCAATAAAAATAACCAACAATTGGAATAGCAGCTTCAAAAAGAACTTGGATGAAACGAAAACGAATCGGCGTCAAAACTTTATTTATTTTTTAATTCCATTGCTTTCAAAGTGTTCATCATTAATGACGCAACAGTCATTGGTCCAACTCCTCCAGGAACAGGTGAAATAAAAGAACATTTTGGAGCAACTTCATCAAATTTTACGTCCCCAGAAAGTCTCCAACCGTTTGCTTTTGAAGAATCATCAACGCGTGTTGTACCTACGTCAACTACAATTGCACCTTCTTTTACCATATCTGCTGTCACAAATTCTGGCTGACCAATAGCAGCAATTAAAATATCTGCTGTTAAACAAATTTCTTTTAAATTTTGGGTTTGACTATGTGCCAAAGTAACGGTACAATTACCTGGATTTGCATTTTGTGATAACAAGATACTTAAAGGCATTCCAACGATATTTGATCGTCCAATGATAACACATTTTTTACCTGCTGTTTGGATATTGTTACGTATCAACAATTCAATGATTCCAGAAGGGGTTGCAGAAATAAAACAAGGTAAATTCAGAGCCATTTTCCCTAAATTCATTGGATGAAAACCATCCACATCTTTCATTGGATCTATCGCTAAAGTCACCTTCATTTCATCAATGTGCGGAGGCAATGGCAGTTGAACGATAAATCCATCAATACTTTTGTCTTCATTCAAATTTTGAATTTTATTCAAAAGCACTTCTTCTGTCACTGAATCATCGTAGCGCATCAAGGTACTTTCAAAGCCACATTCTTCACAAGATTTCAACTTATTATTGATGTAAGTCATTGAACCTCCATCCATTCCAACCAAAATAGCAGCCAAATGTGGAATTTTTTTTCCTTCAGCTTTTCGCTTTTTTACTGCAAGTGCAATTTCTTGTTTGATTGTTTTGGCGGTTTCTTTACCATCTAAAATTTGCATTGGAACTATTTTTGAAATCTTGCACAAAATTACAGTTTAAAATCCATTTAGTATGAATAGAAAGGTGTTTTTTCTTGAAAAATATTGATAAAGATGCACAATCAATCCGTAATCAAAAAGAAATGTATAATTTTAAGCCATATTTTATTACAATTGAAGAAACATTTCATTTACTATTTCTTGGGAAAACGATTTTATAATGATTCTATTTTCCAGAAAACAAAACATTTAACCCAAGCTGAAAAAGATAAGCGGC
>CAZHLZ010000572.1:0-1668 GCA_964532475.1 uncultured Chitinophaga sp. | reverse complement strand
GTTACGGCGGACATTCTTTCAAAAATGAAAAACTTCAATTTTCTCAAATTCCGCAAATCATTGTTTCCACTCCAGGACGAATTTTGGACCATTTTGAACGTGGCACGGAAGGTTTAAATGCTTTTACATCATTAATTATTGATGAATACGATAAAACCTTAGAATTTGGTTTTTTGAATGAATTAGAAGCGATCCACAGATTCTCAAAAGAACTTATTCATATTCAACTAATTAGTGCAACAAAAATCGAAAAACTTCCCAACTTCTTGGAAAATATTGATTTCGAAACGAGTGACTTTTTGGAAGACGAAAAACCCGACTTAAAATTTTACAAAGTAAGTGCTGAAGAAAATGATAAATTAAAGGCATTGGCTTTACTGCTAACTACGATCAAAAACGAAACAAGTATAATCTTTTGTAACCATCGTGAGGCTTGTGAACGGATTTCCCAGCATTTATTCGAATTTGGTAAAGAAAACGTACTTTTTCATGGAGGTTTGGAGCAATTTGACCGCGAACGAGCGTTGATGAAATTCAAAAATGGTTCCTTCGATTGTTTGATTTCCACAGATTTAGCTTCCAGAGGACTTGATATTCCAGATATTTCGCACATCATTCACTATCAATTTCCGCAAAGTTTAGAAGATTTTACCCACAGAAATGGTCGAACGGCAAGAATGAATAAATCGGGTAAAATTTATTTAATTCATTCCGAAAATGAACCTTTGCCAGATTACACCTCATCGTCCAAACTGGAGAAATTCACCTTACCGACTGATTTTGAAGATTATAGCAACACCTCTTGGTTAACATTATACGTAAACATTGGTCGCAAGCAAAAAATAAGAAAAATGGACATAGTAGGATTTTTAACCAATGACTTAAAAATTCCTTTCGAAAAAATTGGATTGATTCACGTTGCAGATAATTATTCCTACCTCGCATTGGACAAAAAGCACTATTATGCCAACAAAAATCTATTCCAAGGTGGACTAAAAATCAAAAAGACCAATGCGAAGATTAATGTTTGCAGGTAAGTTTTGAGTAAGAATATTTTGAATGAAAATAGTTGCAAATCAGAAAATTAGATATTATCAATTCCCACTCAATAGCTTTATTTCTTGTTTTAAATATTTTTTATATTGCTTAAACATAAAGTTATAGAACGGTTCAATATCATCTGTTTTACGAGATTTTTCAATCGCATCTATATATTTAATTCGATCTTGTTTAAAAACAATTGAAAGGGGAATTTTGTAATATTCTTGCACGTAGTTCATAAGTAATCGCGCAGTTCTGCCATTGCCATCTCCAAAAGGATGAATAGATACAAATTCAAAATGAAGCCAAAATGAAAGCTTTAAAGCAGCATCCAATGTCAAAGTTTCCTTCATTTCAAGTTCTAATTGCTCCAAGACATTTGTTAGTAAAGATTTTACCTTTTTTGCATCAGGAAATAATCTACTTCCAGCAAAAACAGAAGCTAAACGAAATTCACCCTTGGAAATATCATAGTTTCCGTTCATTGTTTGTACAGTTGAACCTGTATTTGCATTCACTAGTGCATTAATTTCTTGAATACCACTTAAACTGAGTTTTTCCTTTGTCTGAGCTTTATGTAGTGTGAAATTTAATGCTTTAAAATGATCACTTACCATTAAATGATGC
>CAZHLZ010000571.1:0-1669 GCA_964532475.1 uncultured Chitinophaga sp. | reverse complement strand
CATCCCAAAAAATAATAATTTTTTTCTAAATCTTCAGCTTTGCTGAATAGTTACGATGAATTTAGTAATTCTGATGATTCTTGACTATCCAATAAAACTTTGAGGGAATCAAGTGATATGAAATTTCTTCTCCAGTATTCTAATAGAATTTTTGCGGATGGGGTTATTGGGATTAATTTTCCATTGTCTGCAGAGACATCCCAATGAAGTTCAATATGATTGCCATTATCTTGGTAGTCATATTCAATTCGACAAAGCCCATTTTCTTTGTTTGGAAAATAATAGGGATTAACAGGATTTTTGGGATAGTGAATATCTCCTGTATTCCGTAGCGTAAGAACCTTTTCCAGTAATTTTATCGCTTCACCTAATTTTTGGTGATTGGAGTTTTTAATGTTGATTAAAAAATTCAAATGTTTAGTGTAAGACGTTACTCCTCCCTGTCCTGTTAATGCCCTGCTTATTAAATCTGCTCTACTCTCGATTACACTCAACTCTTTTGTAGGCATTGCCAAAATCAGATTATTTAAAATAACTTCCTTTAAAATATCTGGTGTAATTCTATCTGAATCAAATGAATCAAAAACTTTTTCAAGCCGATTGACCGCGTTTTTAAATTGCGGAAACTTATTAATTACTTTTTTGTAATACGCTTCATTTGTATATAATTTGTTGTCCAAATTTTCTTCAAATAACTGAACGCTGTATTTAAGAATATTTTTGACATTTTGAAATGCTATACCCCAATTTTTATTACTTGATACCTCCATGAGCAGGTAAATACTTGAATAAAGTCTATAGAGCATAGCAACTTCTAACGGTTTTTCTTTTTGATACGAAGAAAATTTTACAGTTTCATCTAAGTAAAAACGCAAGTCACCTTCTATACTTGGTGGATTTGCAGGGTTCTGTTCGTATTCAATAGCCTTTATTTCTACTAATGCGATAAATTTATTTAATTTATTTCTTGGTACTGGGGTATCAATCCTTTTTTCAGAGTCAATTTTAACTTTCCCGCCAACAACAATAAAATGTCCAGTTCCGTGGATACCTCCTTCAATTTTTAATTTACTAATGTCTCCGACCGTTTTATTCTTTTTCACTTTATCTCCAATGTGAACATCACGCCCTGCTTTTATATCGCTGCCGATTACAACATTTTTGGAATTTTCTACAATCGAGCCTCTTGTCTTATTGGCTTCTTCTGAGCCTTCATTATTTTTATCATTGCTCTTTTCACTTAAAAACGAAAGAGGAATAATGGCGCCCATTACCTTGCTTAAAATGACTCCTAAAAAACCTATTACAGCAATTAGGATATTAATATTCTTCTCGGGAATCGGAGATATTTCAGGAGCTATAAGAAATATTATGGCAAGAACAATTATCAGAATTGATAATGACATTAATGCAATTGAAAATTTCTTTTTTGATTCCATTGTTAGATTTTTTTTTGGAATAATCAGTAAGGCAAATTCCTTCTTTTACTATTCAGTTTGTTCAATGTTTTTGATGTTGAAGTACAGTCCAAACTTTACTTCGTGGTTTTTTTTATGTATCTTCATGAGATTCTTCTTTATTTCAATTCTTTGAGCTTCATAAATAGGATTATTGTAGGGCGTCCTCAAAAAAGGTACTACTTTAATCAACGTGTTGATGTATAAGGCAT
>CAZHLZ010000570.1:0-1673 GCA_964532475.1 uncultured Chitinophaga sp. | reverse complement strand
AGGGTTGCATTCTCCTAAGTATGTGCCTTTTGAAATGGCAAGAGGGTTGTTATTTGGTCTGAAACCAGGGAAACCAAGAGAAAACACGGACTCCCCTGCATTGGAATTACAATTCCAAGAGAAATCCAGAATTGCAGGTTTTAAAAAACCCTCAGGTATATTGCTTAATTCCACTAAAGCGACATCTAAATCAGCACGCGACATGACTATGTTGGCCCTAATGATCGATTCTGCACTTAGTCCCATTCGCTCTTTTACATAGTCATGCAACACACATTCATCCCCGCGCAATGGGCAATAGTCGCGAATGACATGGAAATTGGTCATAATGTGCTTGGAAGATACCGCATATGCCGTGCCATTTAAAAAATTGATTACACTTTTTGATAGATTTTCATATTTAGAAACTTCTGATTCTTTGACTGTAACACTGCCATATAAGCTCTTATCAACAGCACTACAGAACGGATCACTTTCCCCAAGAAGGTTTGCTATGTAACAACGTTTTTCAAGGAACGAACTTTCACTGAATTTGTTGTTTAAGTCATATTTTTTATCTTTGAACTGATATCGGAACTTCCAACCATCATTTTGCAAGATATATTGGGCTACTGATTCAGCAAAATCTTCTTGCGCTGAAAAAGAGGCATATAGAGTGATGAAATTACTTTGGTCCCATTGATTCAAAATATCATCTGCCTTGTTAGCTAAAGACTTTTCTTGCTTGCGAAACTGTAGTGCGACCCTGTTGGGAAACACATTGGCATCAAATTTTGATCCGGTTGACCAAATCCAAGAATAATGATCGAATGAAGAAGTTCCTAATATTCCAGTCGCAGTTAAAGAAAGCTGGTTATCAAGCACATGCGCTAATTCGTGGGTTAAAACATATTCTAATGCTGTAAAATTACGATTAGGTAATTCATAGTCCGAACTGTAATGCTCACCGAGCATCGTTTGGATCTTAATTTCATCAAGTTCTTTCAGTTCGCTTTCAAATAAATTTGAATTAAGAATAATCACAAAGCCAGACGGAGCAATTGTGATGCCATTTGATGCAATATCGTCCGTTATGAAAATACCCGTGAGACCAGGAAGTGATCTAAGGACTGGATGAATATGCTCCCAAACGATACGCATCACCTCTATATGCTTTTCACATTCATCAAGTTAATTGATGCGGACACCTGTTGTGTTTTCATATTCATCGATAGTCCATTGTTGATTGACTTGATTGCATAGTAGGTCGTCAATATTCAATAAATTTTCACTAAGAACAGTTGGGAATTGAACTTCAGCTTGAGATTTCAGCTTAGAATTATTTGAAGCTTTTGGATGGCCGCAAGATACAGCAAAAGAGAAGCTAAGCAGATAAAATATTGTTCTTTTTTTAAACATTAGGCAGTCCCTTCTTAAAGGAGTCTGAAAGCCAGGATTGCAATTTTTATTCCATTAAAAATTCCCATGAAATCATTGTATTGCAATTGTCAGTGGCTTTCGCGGTGTCAATCACTTCTACTAAAAAAAAATTTTTAGACGCTTTATAAATTTAAAGTTGTTCAGTTAGGCTTTAAATAGTAGGAGATCGTTATGCCTCTGTAGCCCCATCCGAAATTTTGACGAATTATTGCTTTACTTTTTATTAAATTCTGGCCAAGTCGGTATGTTTGGAT
>CAZHLZ010000569.1:0-1674 GCA_964532475.1 uncultured Chitinophaga sp. | reverse complement strand
ATGTAGAAACTTAGATTTTGAGTTAGAAACAGCATTTATAACATTCGACGGAAAAGCTTTGGGAGATTCCATTTCTCCAAATGAAGCAGAAGATTATATTTTTGGCGTTTGCTTATTTAATGATTGGTCAGCTCGCGATATTCAAACTTGGGAATATGTTCCGCTTGGACCGTTTTTATCCAAAAATTTTGCTTCTAGTATTTCTGCTTGGATTGTTACTTTAGATGCACTTCAGGCTTATAAATGTGAAGGGCCAACCCAAGAGCATCATGAATTGTCGTATTTGGAATTTGATGGAGAAAAATCGTACGATATCAATTTACAAGTATTTATTCAGCCAGAAAATGGAGAGGAAAATTTGATTTGTAAGTCAAATTTGAAATATATGTATTGGAACATGGCACAACAATTGGCTCATCATACGGTAAATGGTTGCAATGTGCGTTGTGGTGATTTAATGGGCTCAGGAACTATTTCTGGACCAACACCTGATTCATTTGGCTCCATGCTTGAATTAGCTTGGAAAGGTACAAAACCGCTTAAAATGTCTGACGGAACTGAACGTAAATTTATTCAAGATAACGATTCAGTGATTATGCGCGGATATTGTGAAAAAGATGGCGTTAGAATTGGTTTTGGTGAGGTCAGAGCAAAAGTGTTACCGGCAAAATAAGTTTAAGCTAGCTTTTTTATAGAAAATATATTCATGGATTCAGAGAAAATTGAAAAATTAAGCCTTTTAACGGAGTTAATTAAGCTTGCGCGTGTTGATAAAGAAGTACGTGAAATGGAGCATCAATTTTTGGCTGCCATAGCAAATCAATTAGGCGTTGAAAGTGAAGATTTTGAAAAATTATTTAATGAATATATCGAATTTACGCCACCAAAGGACGAATTTAATCGGATTTTACAATTGCAACGATTAATTTTAGTCATGAATATTGATCTTGAAATTTCTGAAAATGAATTAAAGCAAATCAAGGCGGTTGCTATAAATATGGGGCTTAATTTTCTGGCAGTGGAAGAAGTATTGAGAAGAATGCATGATTATCCAAATAAACTCATCCCACCAAATGTATTGATTGAGATTTTTATGAGAAATTACAATTAATAATTCATCATTTATAACTAAAAAACTCAATTCTTAAGAATAACAAACCATTTCCATGTCTTCTTGTTTGCTGGATCTTGTGATGGACGGTATAAAAATATCCCAATGTTAGCAGTCGGATTTTTCACTTGATAATCTTGCAATTTAGTTAGCTGACTGATGCTATGCCAAATAGAATCAAGCGGAACTAATGGGTCGGCAGAATCGTTAAATAGAATTTCAAACTTCGAATCTAATGGTCTGTCCATTCTATCCTTATTTCTAAAATAATGAATTTGATTATCAATGTTTTGCGGGAATTCTACTTCACCAATCCCATTTTGACTCACAAAACCATCAAAAATAGTATCTTCGGTATATTTAATTGTTAACCTTCCATCTGTTGCCGCAGGAGGAGTATAAAATGCACTTGTAGGGAGTTTTATGGTGCTTGTATCATTTTCAAAATACGCAAATTCTTTTCCTCCTTGAAAATCATAGGTCTCAAAATCAACTTTGAAAAGCACAACCCGTTTTAAATCAGTTGGGTTCAAAGTTCCTTTGTTACATGAAAAAAGTAAACT
>CAZHLZ010000568.1:0-1677 GCA_964532475.1 uncultured Chitinophaga sp. | reverse complement strand
TTTTTATTGTCAAAAATCTTGCATTCACTCATTCCAGCACTGAAAAATTGGCTTTGTTTTTTTCTTTTTTTTCGGCTGTTTTCAGTCGTTTTTTTTCTTCCTTTCTTTTGAAAAAATTTATGGGGCGAAGCCTGAAAGGATGAGCATAATTTTAAAGCTCATAGTATGTATAATTCAGTAAATCCAGCAGTAATCAAAAGCATTTTAGGAGGAATGAAAAAATCTGATTTACTCAAAGAAATTCAATTCATCCAGCAAGAATTGGAAACCCTTGAAAAAGGAAACAAAAGAACGATGATGCTCCGCCTACATCAGTTTGCAACAAACCAATATAATAACCTTTAAAACCTATACCTATGTTCAATTTTAAACTAACATCTTACAATCCGAACGCAACTTATCCAGCAATTCGTTTTTATGTCTTAAGCAAAGGATTAAACAGTGGAAAGCCACTCTTAGAGCCATGTCCAAATTGTTTCGTTTGCATCTGCAATTCAGAGGAGGAAAAAGAAAACTTGTATTGGATATATTTTGCACTTTGGCAAAGTCATAAATTCCGTCAAGAATTGATTGGTTCAGTAATTCCCTTTATCCGAAAAAAAGAAATCATCAAATTAGTTAAAGCAGCTACCTTGAAAAACGAAAAGCGCCCAGAAGTTTTTACAAAAGCAGTTCAAGTTTTAAAGGGCATCAATGAAAAAGATTTACATTTTCAAGATTTAGCGAGAACCTTAAATATGGTTAAAATGGCTTTGGCTAAGGATTTAGTGTAAAAAAAAGGCTGTCTCAAAAAGACAGCCTTAAAACTTAAATGAGCGATTAAAGTTTTATTTGAATTGTTATTTGAATTTTATCATCAATAATTTGTTCAATCATTTCAACTTCGATTAGATTAACCTTTTCGGTCAAATCAGCACCAGCTTTAAATCGAGTTTTCTTTTTATTCTGCATCATTTCAAATGGTTTGCCATTGATAGTAAGGTTTACTTTGTCTGTCAAATCAGCACCTGCTTTAAATCTTGTTTTTCTTTTAGTTCTTCCAGAGTAATAAAGTTTCTCTCCATTTTCGAAAAGTAATTCAATTGTCACTTTAAAATTTTCATATATTTCAGTAGAGTAATCATCAAAGAGGATATTTGCTTTATTAACCTTGTCAGAAAGTTCTGAACCTGGTTTAAATCTTGGTTTTCTTTTTGTTTGAAAATTGACCAAAATTTCCCCTCTATCGTCACTTGAATTTTTATTTGTATCCATTTTTTGCATATTTTTATTATTTTCCACATCACTTTTATTTATTGTTTACTTACGTTTGTGCCGTATTTGTTTCCACACTATTGAAAAATAAGTCCCCATTACGAGGACATATTTTTATTTAGAATACATTAGCAATTTTCATAGCATTTCCCGAAGCAAAAAGGTAATAACTACCGTTTACCTCTTGATAAAACTCAATTCCGATAACATTAGCTGCACTTACATCAGCAGTCATCGTTGGAGAACCTGGTAATGTTGCCACTACTGTTGTTGTTGACGCTATTGCCGAGTCCAATGGCAAGTAGTTTGAATATTGTAAGATATTAACTGTGTTCAATTCAGGTTCAACAACTTCAAAGTTTTTAGTCACATTATCCCAACGAACATCAGAAAGAACGGAAATACCATTCAATATTCTGAAAT
>CAZHLZ010000567.1:0-1679 GCA_964532475.1 uncultured Chitinophaga sp. | reverse complement strand
TATTAGCGGTTCTTAGAAAATCTTGTACGATTGCATCTTGCTTGAAATACAAAATTGTAATCAATAAGGTGAAAAGTAAAATTGGAGTTAGCACTAAATAAATTAGAACTCTTTTCCAAAATTTTTTCCGTTTCAAGAAATTTAAAGTCATAAAATTTGTATTTTCATCTGGATTGTTTCCAAAAGTACAAAATTTATTTAGAATGAATATAAATACTGAGAATTTTTTTCTAGTAATTAATCTGACACAAAAAGAGTAAGTTGATACAACTTATTTAATCTCCACTTCTAGCAAATTAGACCAATTTTTTCCTGTCAAATAAAGTTTTTTCGTTTTATCGTTAAATGCAATTCCATTTAAAACTTCTCCGGTTCCTTTTCCAGCTTTTACAACATCTGAACAATCAATTTCTGATAAAACTTTACCAGTTTGGGCTTCAATTTCGATGATAATATCTAACATCCAAATATTAGCGTAAATTTTACCATCAATGAACTCTAATTCATTTAAACGAATTCTTGGTCCAACTTGATCGTACACTTCTATTGTTTTCTCCACTTGAAAAGTTTCTGGATTTCTGTACGTTAAATATTCCGTTCCATTGGACATAATAATGCTTTTTCCGTCATTACATAAACCCCAACCTTCACCAGAATATGGAAATTCCTTGATTAATTGAAAGGTATTTTTGTCATACACAAAACATTTTTGGTTTTGCCAAGTTAATTGGTAAATTTTTTCACCTAAAATCGTAATTCCTTCACCAAAATAGTTACCATCCAAACCAATTTCTTTCACAATTTTTCCGCTGTTTAATTCAACTTGGGCAACTTTGCTTTTATCGTTCAATCCAGTACTTTCATAAAGTAAACCATTATTAAATTCTAAACCTTGAGTAAAACTGCTTGCATTGTGCACATAGGATTTAAGAACATTTGCTTTTTTTGAACTTGGTGAAATATCTGACAAAACTCGAACCAAACGAGAATCAACTTTTTCGAAACCAGACTTAGATTTTGCGACCAAATTTAATGTTTTAGCACCTAAACCGAAAAAAGAGAAATCAATAGTAATATTAATTTTTCCTTTTGGGTTTTTCCATGATTTTAATAGACTATCATTTAAGTACAAATCAGCACTAACGATGTCTTCAGTTAAAATTTCAAAACTAAGGGGTACTTTTTGACCATAACTGGTAGCCAAATTTTCAATAAAAGTGAACTTTGCAAACTCCTGATCTGTGTAATCGTCATTATTTCCTTTATTTAACATTGGAACAATTACAAATGATCCTATAATTAAAATTAATAGGGCAATAATGGCAATTCTTTTCGTTTTACTCATGGTTTTAACTTTATAATAAGGTGTTTATTTCGTTCGCATCAATACTTTCGTGAGACGCATGGTAGATAACTTGTTTATTATCAATCAAAAAAGCTTGTGGTGATTGATGTTGAATATTTAATTCAGAAGCAATTTCATTTGAAATATCACGATATGAAATCAAATCTAAATAATAACAAGGAATAGTTGCTTCAATATTGAATTCTTTTTCAAAATTTCGTTTAGCGAAGGAAGAAATACTGCATCTAGTACTATGTTTGAATATAATATATTTTGCATCGGATGCAAGTAAAGCATGAAGCTGTTCCATACTTGTTAACTCCTGCCAAGGAAA
>CAZHLZ010000566.1:0-1679 GCA_964532475.1 uncultured Chitinophaga sp. | reverse complement strand
ACTACAACGTAATCTATTTACGTTTTGGGGGTAAACTTAATGATATGCATTTAAAATAATGTTTCGGATTTCCAACTTTTTTTTCAGCATTAATAATCACATCTTTAGGTTCTAGATCTTCCATAATTTTTTTTATTTCATATAAATCTCCTTCTGATATTATTAGAATACTTCTTGAAAGTTGACCTTGACCTACGCCCCAATTCTCATTAAATACACTTTCAATAATTTTCACAACTTCATTATTTTCCGTATCATCAATAAAAAGTGAGTCAATTTTTTTCAAAATGTCAATGGGGATTTTGGAATTTTTTGTATTTAATGTTTCTGGAAATTTTGCTAATATTAAACTTGACAAATTTCAAATTAATTTATTTTCAAGCTTGATGGTTTCACGTTTGCTTGTGTAGTCAAAATTCCCGCATTACTCCTATTTCACAAGTAACTTTAATTACTAAACCCAAAACTACACTTTTATTTAATAAAAAGCAACTATTATTGATTCAAGAAACGAGTTACTAATCACCATCAGATTATACTTTTCAGTTCATAATTTGTACTTAGGCCACCAATTGCATCTTTTTGTAAGTTATTTTTCTTATTTGTTATAGCCAGTTTTTTTCATAATTCTATTGTAATATCTCCACTTTCTTCAGCTTCCCAAATACTAGCTGTAATTATGTTTATTTTATTTGTCTGAAGAAATTCTTCAATTTTTTCAAGGCTGTCATTTTCACTCATTGCTCCAAGTCTCGGAAGGGAAAGTATATTAACATCTTTCTCCTCAATTCTATTTATCCTGTTTGTAAGAGTTTCAATCGTTTTTGATGAATAATTAACGGTAACATTGTCTGCTATAATTAATTTGTCATCTTCTTCGTCAAACATAAAATAATCAGTAATCAATATTGAAAAAAATTCATTATCCCTTTTATCAAAATAAAATATTTCTGATAATCTGTTTTCTGATTGAGTTATTCCAATTGTTAACCAATTATAAATTTGCTCTTGCTTTGTCATAAAGAATGTTAGTTAATAATTTTTCCTGTTTCTTTTTTTTGTCAAACCTTCAATGTCTTTTGAATTTACTATAATGTTTTGTGCATAGGCGCTCACCACCACTCGTTGCTGTTTATTCAAAACTACAACTTTTATTCTTGAGCACCAAGATTTACTTTGGAAAACTCTGATGGTGTCGCTTGAGGCGATGTTATGGGGTGTTTTTTATTACATTTCTTTTTATGTCAAAATATGAAGCAAATTCAGTCACAGCATTTCCATTCTCGTCAAAGCGGCAAATTATTTTATCTCCAATAATTACTAAAGTGTCGGGAATAAAGTCATTGTCGTAAGGTCGGTCTTTAAAAATTATTTTATTGCCGATTAGTCTGTAGTCACCTTTGAAAGTTTCTTCACTAAACATTGTAGATGAAACGACTTCAAATGTATTGTCTTCGCGCAAAATTAAATGAATTCCTGAAAGGTCGTCCATTAGAGATGCTTCCAAAATTTTCTTACTTTTAAACGCCTCAGAATTACAAAATTCAGTTGCGAAAATTGTCCCGACAATCAAAATCGCAATTAAAATTGCCCGTTTATTTTTATTAATAATCGCAAGAATAATGAATACAAAATAAACCAGTCCAGAAAGTCCCAATGGTAAATATCCAAGAATCCTA
>CAZHLZ010000565.1:0-1682 GCA_964532475.1 uncultured Chitinophaga sp. | reverse complement strand
CCGAGTGGATTCGGACGTAGTCGAATCCGCCGTAATTGCGGTTATACATTGTTAGGTGCTGCGTTTTATTCTTTTTAATACTTTTTTTTCAATATCAGTCAAAATGTATTCTTTCGAGTCATAATCATAAGATAAAATCTGCATATTCCTTTGGTCAACCATATCGATTAAAAACCTTTCAGTTTTATGGATTTGGTTATGCGAAAAAATAACTTTTAAATTTTTTAAATCGTTTTCGGTCAATAAATTCAGTTCATTTTTAACGTAATTATTTATTAACTCGTCAACCTCTGAAACATTATATTTTGTGAGAATTATTGGTAGATTTAGATACTCTTCGCATTGAGATTTAATTTTTAAATCAATTTTGTATTGTTTTTTGTTCGGCTTTAAGTTTACTTTTTCAATTGCAAACACTAATATTCCAGGACTAGGATTTTTGAAATCAAATTTAATACTTGAATTCTCTTGTTTTCTCTGGATTATGTCTTTTGTGGCAGGTAATAGTTTGTTAATAGAGTCTGAAAGTATTAATTCGCTTGAATTTTTAAAGTCAAATATCGCAGTGAGAGTTTTGTTTTCACAGTCTATATTTCCACCATAATTAAAATGCAGTTCGGTTATGTAATTCTCGTCAGTATGTGGTTGATTTATTCCATAAACTAAATGAAATTCTGATTCATTATCATACCAAGTAGGTCCAATTTTAAGTTTCAACCCTTTCTTGCTTAAATCAATTGTTCCAATACCTATTATTTCCGATTCCTTATTTTCAATTGTAGCTTTCGGTTTTGTTCCACAAGAGTTGAAAAGGTATAGAATATTTAATATTAGAATGATTTTTTTCATAGTAGTTTTCAGACGTTGCACCTAACGGTTTGGCTATGGTTTCGTTGCGTGAAAATCCGCGAGGATTTTCCGCCGTAAACCGAAGATAGCAAATTTGCGAGGACTTTCCGCGAGGAAAGTCAGAAGCAATGAACTATAGCCGTTGTTAGCTCTCGTTTTTTATTACACAATATCCAAGTCCGCATTGAATTCCGAATGCTTTTTCATTCCTTATTTCTTTGAATTCAATGTTTTTAAATTCACATCTCAAGTTTGCCTCTCCAATCATTTCGAGGTTTTCCGCATCTCCTAATTTATTAAATCCAGCATTTATTGAAGTCCGATATTTTACAACTTCTTTCAATTCATCTGGGATTTTTTCTTTGGGTTTGACAATGAACAAAATCGAATAAACTTCAGTTTCTTTGTCCGATAATTTTTTTGATTTTTCAAAGTCAGATTTTATAGCGTTTGTATATTCCTTAATTGTCGAAGGTTTATATAGGTCGCAAGAATAACAAACTTTAAATTCAATTAGGGCAATAGGTTTGTCCGAGTTTTTTTCGAGTACAGCCAAATCGCATTTTTTCCATTCTCGGATTACATTGTATTTGTCGTTGTATTTTCTGTAAAGGTTAAAAGCGATTTTATCTCTATATTGAAGTTCACTTTTAGAAGTCAGTCCGTAAAATGCTATTTCTCCTGAGTCACTGTCGACCGCAATGTTTTGGCTTATTATAAATTCGATTGATTCGAGGATTTTGTTTTTCATACGTGATGTTTTTCCAAAATGAGAGCTAACGTGTTTGGCTATGGTTTCGTTGCGTGAAAATCCGCGAGGATTTTCCGCCGTA
>CAZHLZ010000564.1:0-1704 GCA_964532475.1 uncultured Chitinophaga sp. | reverse complement strand
ACAAGAGTGGCTCCGTAAAGTATCGCTTTTCGAATGGTTTCTTCCACTTCATCCGTGGTAAAGCCTAATTCCATCCCAAAAGCTTTGTTGGTAATTTTGCTTTCAATGAATCCATCTTTTAAATTTGAATTTGCAAGATTAATTGAAGCAAAAGAAAGCGTTGTTTCTCCGAGCAAAAGTTCACCATAGTCATTTTCGGGAGTAATGAATTTTCTTTTAAAACCAAAGGCATTTTCGTAAAAAGAAATTGCTAGTTCTACATCTTGAACATACAGAATGGTATAAGCAAATTTTATCATGTGCTGTGAGGTTTAAAGTTTTAGAATCAAATCTTCCAAAGCTGTTCTAACACTTGGGAAATGAGTGCATACACGAGGATCCATAATGTTTCCACCAAATCCATTGTCCTTATCAGATGCGTTTTCCATTAAATTTGTTAATTCTGTTTTTAATTCTTTGGGAATAAAAGATGCAAGTGTCCAAATACAAATAACTTTTAGAAAATTTCCTCTCGTACTATCGCTAATTACCTTTAGCAGTTCAGTTTTCGTCTGTGGGCTGTTGTAAGAAACTAAGGCTCTTGCCGCCGAAACTTGATTGTGAAAATTAGAGGTATCTGACAAAAATGGAATCAAGTTGGCATAATATTCTGTTAGTTTGAGATGGTAAATACATTCCATGGCTACATGTTGAGCAAAAAAAGTTTTAATTTGACTTTCATCAAAACCTGCTGGATCTAAAGAGATATATTTATTTACATATTCTGAAATGAATTTTTTGTCATATTCTTTATGGTGATAGTTGTTAAAGATGGCTTGCATGGTTTTTTCGTAAATATCGATAGGAGTTAATCCTTGATGATAGCTATGTCTATAAGTTGAATATACATTTCCGTCTTCAACTATTGCAAATCCTGCGCTTGGAGTGGCTATGCAATATTTTCCATTTTTATTTTTTTTGATAAAAAAGTAACATTCTTTAATTTCTTCAAAATTAAATTCTGGTCCGTGCCCTTCAGTGTTACTGCAGAGGTAAAGTAGGTAAAAGTCTGTGATATTTATTTTCCCTTTAAGTTCCTTTCCGGCAATTGATTTCACAATTTCGATACTTAGCCCTTTATGCTCATCAGAGGATAGAATTTTAGCAAAAACGAAGTGATCTGCCTCTTTAATTACTTGGTCTTGCCAAGGCTCGTCCCAAGTTGTTGCCCATGAGTTTGAGAAAATGAAGCAAAAAGCACAAATAAGAATTAAATTAAACTGTTTCATAGTATTGATCTAGGATTAGAAATGAAAATTTAAAAATATTGACTCTCAAATTTACACTTTTTTATTTTTGGATGCAAATTTTTCAGGTTTTAATCAATTCGAAAGATTTTTTCGATTTTTCATGCATCGATGTGTTTTTTTGTTGAAAGGGTAGGAGGGAGTAAGGGTTTTGAGATTAGGGTTTGGCGCTTGGCGAAGAAGCGTGTTATTAAAATTAATATTTTTAGCTATTTAAAATCTAAAGCTTTTACGATAATTGTTTTTTTGTGCAAAAAAGTCTGGCTTTCTTGCTGAGTGTACTTAATAAGCTACTAATATTTTATAAGCTGCAAGGTAATTCCATTATTTCTTTTTTCAATTTCATCAAAAGTTGGAATAAAATAAAATGCATGTCGGTGACTTTCCCCCTAATTAATACCAAACATTAGATACAGCA
>CAZHLZ010000563.1:243-1707 GCA_964532475.1 uncultured Chitinophaga sp. | reverse complement strand
TCAATAGTTTCTATCGAAAGGGTATTGTTAGAAATTTTCATAGCCGCTTCAATCATAGAAAGGGTGTACCCCTTGATTCCATAACCGTATAAGTCTAAATTATTTATTTCGGTGCGAAATAATTCTTGAGACAATCCTTGATGCGACAAATAATCGCTCATTAAGGTACAGAACTTTTGTTCGGTTTCTTCAAAATAAGGTTCATTGACAAATAACGTGTCGTCCGCATCGAAAGCAATTACTTTTAGGTTCATTTTTTTATAATTAAGCTCAATGAGTACTAAATTTGGATAGGCTTGTTATTAACTTATCGTCGCACCATTCTCTACCCCATCAACATCAGGATTTACGAAAACTAATTTTCCTTCCGCATTGTTGGTCATCAAAATCATTCCTTGACTTTCAACGCCACGTAAAGCTCTTGGAGCTAAGTTTACTAGTACAGTCACACGTTTTCCAATAATTTCCTCTGGAGAAAAATGTTCAGCAATTCCCGAAACTATGGTTCGAGTATCAATTCCTGTATCCACTTTCAACACTAAAAGTTTATTGGCTTTTGGCATCTTTTCGGCTTCTAAAATGGTTCCCACACGAAGATCTAATTTTGAAAAATCTTCAAAAGTGGAAGTTGGTTTTTGTGCTTCTACGACTTGATTTTCCATGATATTGGCTTTTTTAGTAGCTTCTAGTTTTTCGATTTGTTTTTGAATTTCAACATCTTCAATTTGTGCAAATAAAATTTCAGCTTGACCAATTAGATGTCCCGAAGGAATTAAATCGGTGCTTTCAGTCACGGAATTCCAATTTAGATTCTTCAAATTTAGAATATGAGTCAATTTCTTAGCTGTAAATGGTAAAAAAGGTTCCGCTAATACGCCGAGGGCAGTGGCAATTTGTAAAGCCACATACATTTGCGTTTGAACACGCTCGGGATTTGTTTTAACCATTTTCCAGGGCTCCTCGTCAGCAAGATATTTGTTACCAAGTCGTGCTACATTCATCAATTCTACTTGGGCTTCTCTAAATCGGTATCGCTCGATTGAGCTTGAAATCACGGCAGGATAGGCTTTCAATTCTGCTAAAGTTTGTTCATCAACTTCGCTTAATTCATTTGGAGAAGGTACAATTCCATTGTAATATTTATTGGTTAAAACCACCACCCGATTGATAAAATTTCCAAAGATTGCCGCTAATTCATTGTTGTTTCGAGCTTGAAAATCTTTCCAAGTAAAATCATTATCTTTAGTTTCCGGAGCATTGGCAGTTAGCGTGTATCGCAATACATCTTGTTTGTCGGGGAAATCCAATAAATACTCGTGAAGCCAAACGGCCCAGTTTTTTGAAGTTGACAATTTATTGCCTTCTAAATTCAAAAATTCATTCGCAGGTACATTTTCTGGCAAGATGTAAGTTCCTTCAGCTTTCAACATCGCTGGAAAAATAATGCAATGGAAAACGATATTG
>CAZHLZ010000563.1:0-233 GCA_964532475.1 uncultured Chitinophaga sp. | reverse complement strand
CCAATAAAGTGAACCAGTTTAGTACTAGCATCTTTCCAATAGGGTTTCCAATCTTTTCCTTCTCTCGCGGCCCATTCTTTGCTAGAAGAGATATAGCCAATGGGTGCATCAAACCAAACATACAATTTTTTGCCTTCAGCACCATCCACAGGAACGTCAATGCCCCAGTCTAAGTCACGAGTTACCGCACGAGGTTTTAATCCGTCGTCCAACCACGATTTGACTTGTCCGAG
>CAZHLZ010000562.1:1354-1724 GCA_964532475.1 uncultured Chitinophaga sp. | reverse complement strand
CCTAATTGTGATTTTATACTAAAACCTAAAGTAGGTTGTTGATTTGTTCTTTGATCATGAACAACAATTGTGATATCTGTTTTTGCAGTAGAACTCGCTTTTAATGAAAGACAATTTATGGATTTCATAAATTCCTCAATCTCTGGAACTGAAAATGTACTTTCTTTATTTATTTTAATTTTTTCAAGTAAGAATTTTGCTTTTTCTTTAAATTCTGAAATAGCGATTTTTAAAACTTCTTCACCTCCAGAAATTAATATGATTTCATCTTGAATAGAATATTCAAAATCTCCACTATTTTCTGTTCTTAAAACACGTAAAATAGGATATATAATTCCTTCTAATTTTTCAATGTCTTTATTTCCAAGAA
>CAZHLZ010000562.1:0-1344 GCA_964532475.1 uncultured Chitinophaga sp. | reverse complement strand
GCATTAAGTTTTTCTATAATCTTTTTGGCAGTAGCTTGAATAGCTGGAACTGCAACGGAATTTCCAAATTGTTTGTAGGCTTGAGCATCAGAAACTACAATTTTATAATTGTCTGGAAAACCTTGTAACCTTGCCCATTCTCTGGGTGTCATTTTACGAATACCTTCTCTATTTACTTCGCCAGTTATATTAGTTATTGGTGTGAAGTTTTTTAATTTAAAATCATAAACTAGATTTCTTTCTCTCCCCATTCCACCACAAACAACTGCATTTGCAGTTCCATTATTTGGAATAATTTCATAGCCAAATCCATTGCCTTTGCGCTCGTGTCTTGCTTTGTGATTCCGTAATGTATTTACATAAGTTTCAGATAAATAATATTTTACAGAAACTATTTCGGTTTCTAAAATATTTTCAAGTGTCACTTTTTTTGTAATTGGTCTAGGGTATTCAAATTCTGAAATTCCCAAATCTTTTCTGAATCCAACTATAAAAATTCGTTCTCTATTTTGAGGAACTCCAAATTCTTTGGCGTTCATTATTTGTGGTTCTGGAATAAAATAGCCTAAATCTTCTCTTAAAACATTTAAAATTGTTTCTAAAGTTTTTCCTTTATCATGACTTCTTAAACCTTTTACATTTTCTAAAAAAATGGCTTTTGGTTTTTTCTTTTTAATAATTTCTGCCACTTCAAAAAATAATGTTCCTCTTGTATCTTCAAATCCGCCACGCTTTCCTGCAATAGAAAATGCCTGACAAGGAAATCCCGCACACAACACATCAAATCCATCTGGGATGTAGCTTTTGGTAGTAGCTTTTGTAATGTCTCCAAATGGAACTTCGCCAAAATTTGCTTGGTAAGTTTGTTTCGAGTATTTATCCCATTCACTTGTGAAAACGCATTTTCCGTTTAAGTTTTGAAAAGCTAATCTAAATCCTCCAATACCTGCAAATAGGTCGATAAATTTAAAGTCTGGATTATTAGGAGCTGGAAAAGGAGCTTCTTCTTGTTGAAAAATTAAATATTGTAAAGTTTCTTCAGCGATTAAATTAGAAACTTCTTCTTCGGGAAATTTAAACTCAAATAAGTTTTTAACGTGTTCTATAGCATCAGGTTTGTAGAATTGCGAAACACCATTTCTATGATTGTGTAAATAGTGTGTAAAAGCAGCTTCTGTATCTTTTTTAGATTCTATAAGTTTGATTTTGAATTTTTTATCTTCAAAATTTTCAATTGATATTTTCTCTTTTAGAAGCACGTTTTTTTTATTTGATTTTATTGTCGCAAGTTATGAAAAAAATCTTATTCTAGTTAATAAGTTAGCAAGTACGCCTGCGTTAGTG
>CAZHLZ010000561.1:0-1734 GCA_964532475.1 uncultured Chitinophaga sp. | reverse complement strand
ACTAGAAAACACAAAAGTATTGTGTATTTCAAGAGATTTACCTTTTGCTCAAAAACGTTTTTGTGGTGCTGAAGGACTTGAAAATGTAATCAACCTATCCGATTTTAAATCTGGAAGTTTTGGTAAAGACTACGGATTAGAAATTACAGATGGTGTCCTAGCAGGATTACACTCCAGAGTGGTACTCGTTGTGGATGAAAATGGTACTGTAACCTACACCCAACAAGTCCCAGAAATTGCAGATGAACCTAATTATGATGCAGCTATTGCAGCACTTTAATTAGTACGTATGGGAGAATTTGAAAGAGACACCACTTTTCTAACTGGACGATTTAAAAGTATTGGATTTGCTCTAAAAGGCGCCTACAAACTTATTACTACTGAACACAGTGTAATGGTTCAGAGTTCCATTGGAGTTGCTATGATTGTAGCGGGCTTTTATTTTCATATTTCACATGAAGAATGGCTGATTCAAACTCTTGCCATAGGTCTGGTTCTTGGAATTGAGGGATTGAATACCGCTGTCGAAAGAATAGCTGATTTTATTCATCCAGAGTTTCATGAGAAAATTGGATTTATCAAAGATATTGCAGCTGGTGCTGTGTTTTTTGCAGCCATGACCGCTATAGCTATTGGTGCTATTATCTACATCCCTAAGATTCTGTAATACCAATTGAATTTCTATTTTTATAGTATCTATTTCAAAGACAAGAATGGCAAAAACAACTAAATCTACTACAAACGACAAGAAAACAGCTGATGCTACGGAGCAGAAGAAAAAATGGAAAGTGAACAGACAGCATAAAATGCTGATTGGTAGCTTGTTTATGTTGTTTGCTATTGCATTATTTGTAGCTTTTATTTCTTTTTTTATTCACGGGCAAGAAGATCAAAGTGCTGTTTTAGAATTGAGTAACAGAAGTGAACCTGTAAACAATTGGTTGGGAAAGTTTGGTGCTTTTCTTGCTGATTTCTTCATCTACAAAGGATTTGGAGCAGCCTCTTTTCTATTCACAAAACTATTTTTTCTTACAGGAGCATTCATAGCCTTAGACATCTCCTTAAAAAAACTTAAAAACATTTGGTTTTGGGATTTGTTTTTTGTTGTATTGCTATCCATTTCATTTGGTTTCTTTTGGGTATCCTTGCCAGAACTAGGCGGAACCGTAGGTTATGAAATGAACTTGTTCTTTCAAGACTACATTGGAAAAATTGGAACGTCCTTGTTGTTACTTCTTGGAATTGTAATTTATTTAATATTTAAAATAAAAATTTCTCCCGACAGTGTCAAATCCTTTTTTGAGAAAAACAAAAGAGAAATTAAAAACGATATAGACTCCATAAAAAGCTCCATGAGCTCAAGTGACTACAACCTTGAAGAATTTGCTGTTAAAGAGGAAGACGAAACAGAGGAGCAAGAGCCTGAATTGAAAAGCACTTCAAAGTTTGAAATTGATAAGGAAAGCTTGCGACCTACCATACAGAATGCTTCAGAAATTAATTTGGAACCCAATCTTAAAAAAACAGTTTCTCTGGATTTGGCTGTTCCTGAAAACGAGCCTGTAAAACAAATTATTCCTACAAGTGATGAAGCCTTTGTTATAGAAAAAGCGGTTGAAGAAGATATCGTTGAGGAAAATGTAGCTTCTCGTTTGGTCGCTGACTTTGGGCTTTTTGACCCCAAATTAGACCTATCCAACTACAAATTTCCTACATTGGACATGTTGAAAGAGT
>CAZHLZ010000560.1:0-1736 GCA_964532475.1 uncultured Chitinophaga sp. | reverse complement strand
AGAAAGTGTCATTTCAATAATCTGTATCCAACGTAAAAATTCATTAAATCCCAAATCTGCATTTGCATTTGGATTACTTTTATCTCTATTTTTCCAAAAAAAATCTTGCCACTGCTCCCATTGACCACCAAATTCCAATAATGATGTATCATCTAGCATTAATACTGCTTTGTTTTCTTCATTTTTTGAAAGTGCTTCACCTCGCGCATTCATTGTAATATAAAGTTCTTCACCTTGATTTGTTGCTTCGGTTCTAAAGTGATAAAATTTTATATTATTCAATAAATAATCAAAATAAACTTCATTTTTTGAGGTGAATTTTTTGTCAATTATTTTTAATGCATTTATCAATGAATCAACTGTTGTATCTGTTTTAAAATCACTTAAAAACCAAGTAACTTTATCTTCAAAGATTAATTTTAATTCATCTATTTTATATACTTTGGTAACAAGTTGTAGTAGGAAAACATGCGTAAGGTTTCTTACTTTATAATCAAAAGCCATTTCTAAATCTGCTTCCAATCGTATGACCTCTTTGAAATCATCTGTTCTACCTTCTTTCAAAGCACAATAAAACAACAATAAAACTAAAGTAGTAAACCGTTGTTGACCATCGATAATGTTTTCATCTAAATATCTTTCGTGAATATATGATACATAACTTGGTTTGTAAGTGTAGAGGAAACCTAAGTTTATTTTTTTGTTTTTTTTTGGATTTCCACATTGATCACAAACTATACCAATTTTTTCCATTATGGAATCCAGAAAACGAGAAATTACATCTTCATTTTGACCCCAAACATATTCTCTTTGAATTTCTGGAACAATAAAATTATTCTGTGAAAGTAAGTTTAATAAACTTTGTTCCTTAAGCTGCTGTTTATTCATTTGTTTCTTTCTTTAGTTCAAAAAATTCTCTAATACTTTGTTCAATATAATCAGCATTTTTCTCAATATCATCAAAATTCCAATCATTCAAATTATTTGAATCGGATCGTCCTTTTACAAAGACACTTAAAGTATGTTGTCTCACATATTCTCCATTTTGAACGTTATTCACAACAGAGGCGCGTTTGTCTATATAGTAGTCATTACCAAATCCTCGATTGATTGAATAATGTAATAGCACTAAATTTCCTATTGAATTTATTGGAGTTTTCTCATGAATATTGGATTCTATGTTTTTTAAAATGGATTCTTTATCATTTTCATCTTTTTTTTTCCATTCATTTTCTGTATACGGAAATAAATCTTTGTTTATTAAATTTGTTTTTGCCAAATACAACTGAATTGCATCAAATTCATTTTTACATTTTTCTATTTCCTTAATGTTTTTTGGCGTACAAGGATAGATATGTTCTTTATCTTCATTGTTTTTTTTGAAATGTATAGAAGATAAAAATGGGATTCCTTTGTTTTTTGAAATCTCTATAATATCTATCAATATAAGAAACTTCTCTAATTCTATTAAATCATACCAATTAGTTTTTATATCCCCTTTATAATTAGAAATTAATTGTAACCAAAATTCTGCACCACTATTCTCTTTACCTTCATCTCCAAAGACATAGTATTTGATATCGGATTTAATTGTTTTTATAAATATTTCTCTTGTTTGGTTAGGTCTCAGCCATAATTCATAGTATTTACTGAAACTGAATGAACGATAATTATTAGCTAAATAGGGTTTGCTGAAAAAGTCATAAATGATTCAGATTTGAAGTGTTTTCTTGGAA
>CAZHLZ010000559.1:0-1736 GCA_964532475.1 uncultured Chitinophaga sp. | reverse complement strand
CAATTCTTTTGCAGTGGAAATGTGTAAAATATGTAAACGTGTGTTGTATTTTTTCGCCAATTGAACCGCAAAACTGGAAGATTTGTAGCACGCTTCTTCATTTCGAATAATTGGGTGCATTTCTACAGGAATATTTTCTCCGTATTTTTCTTTTGCCAGCGCTAAATTTGTTCGAATAGTATTTTCGTCTTCACAATGTGTTGCAATTAACATCGGTGGAACCTTTTCGAATAAATTTTCCAAACTTTTTTCATTGTCAACCAACATATTTCCAGTAGATGAACCCATGAAAATTTTGATTCCACACACATTTTTCGGATTTGTTTTCAAAACTTCTTCTAAATTGTCGTTTGAAGCCCCCATGAAAAATGAATAATTTGCAGGCGATGATTTTGCCGCAATATCATATTTGTCTTGTAAAAGTTCCTGAGTAAGTACATTTGGAACAGTATTAGGCATTTCCATGAAGGATGTAATTCCTCCGGCAACTGCAGCTTGAGATTCGGTTTTTATCGTTCCTTTGTGAGTCAAACCAGGTTCTCTAAAATGTACTTGATCATCGATGCAACCAGGAACAAGTTTTAAATTTTCAGCATTAATTTCATTAACCTTTCCATAATCAGAAATCTGAGGGGCAATGCGTTCAATTCGATCGTTCTTAATTAAAATATCCGAGCGAAATTGTTTACCTTCGTTGATAATTAATACGTTTTTTATGATTGTTTTCATGTGTTGATTTTTGATTATTCGATTTTACGAACATTCTACTTTATAGTAAAACTAGTTTTCCCGCAGATGAGACGTAGAAAAATAAGCAGTTGCACGCAGATTTTGTTTCTCGCAGAAATCTAAAGTCTTTTGTCTTAAGTCTTATGTCTACTGTCTTTTGTCTATCGACTATCCTTCCTAAAGGTCCATTTTTTTCATTTTCCATACACCATAAAATGCTTCTTTAAAAATTCCTGAACTCATTTTTGATAATCCTTTTTCTCGGTCAATAAAAGTAATTGGAACTTCTTTGACACGAAATCCATGTTTTAAGGCTGCATATTTCATACAAATTTGAAAAGCATATCCTTTAAAGGTAATATTATCTAATTTTATTTTTGATAAAACATTTCGATGGTAACATTTGAAACCAGCAGTGGTATCTTTTATTCCGATGAACAAGATTAGTCGCACATAAATGGAAGCGAAGTAGGACATTAAGATGCGATCCCATGGCCAATTTTTTATTTTTCCGCCCTTGCAATAACGTGAACCAATTGAGAAATCTGCAAGTCCTTGAGAAAGTGGTAAAATTAATCTACTTAGGTCGTCAGGATTATGAGAAAAATCACAATCCATCTCAAAAATATAATCGTAATCACGTGCTAAAGCCCATTTAAAACCATGTATGTAAGCAGTTCCAAGACCTTGTTTTCCCTGACGTTTCTCTAAAAATAGTTTGTTGGAAAATTCTTGTTGTAAATCAGTAACAATATCTGCTGTACCGTCTGGAGAGTTATCGTCGACGATTAGAATATGAAAATTGTCAGGATATTGCATTACTTGACGAACCATTTTTTCAATGTTTTCTTTCTCTTGATACGTCGGAATGATTACAACAGACTTATTCACTTAATTTGCTTACTTTAAGATTAATTTTAGTTTCGAGTATAAAAATATACATAAATTTAATTACGAGACTATAAAAATTAAAAATTAACGATTATTTTGAATAAAATCTTGATAAG
>CAZHLZ010000558.1:0-1760 GCA_964532475.1 uncultured Chitinophaga sp. | reverse complement strand
TGATAAGTTCGATCTTTTGACTAATCAGTACATCGAACATGTCGTGAGACGATGATGATGATTTATTAAGATACATTACGTACGAGTTCCATTTATCTTGCGTTAATTCTGACTCTTCATCAGGATTCATCAAAATAATTTGATCAAATTTTTTTTCAATTGTAAAAACAGGAATAGATTGAGTAAAATCATTTAATTTTAAACCAAATAATAGAAAGGCTCCTTTTTGACCATGCACACGAGAATGAGATAACTTGGGCTTAACACATATTACAGATGATAAATGTTTAGGATTAATTATTGGCTCAAAATGATTGATGTCATTTCTAATTTCATGCAATAAAAACTTAACACATTTCTTTTTATTAAATTTTTTGATTTTACTTTTGAAGTAGTACTTTGAAATTTTTATTTACCAGTTTTTTCTTGCTTTTGTTGCCATTATTTTTGTTGTTTAATTTAATTTTAACTAAATTAGACAATACAGTTACCGTATCTGAATCAGAATATTTTATTTCATTTTTCTTAATTTTCAATACATAAACACATGCATCTTTGCATTCCTGATTACTACTTTTAGAAAACCACAATGCCGTTAATGGATCATCACTTAAATCTAACAATCTAGTTGGAGCATTGTAATGTTGCATTCTACTCAATTTGTCAAAGGTAGTTTTGTCTTCAGAAAAATCAATATTATTATACCGACTAACTTCCCTGTATATAACATCCTCATTTTCAATTAAATTATTTCTATAAATTGAAGGTTTAAGTGCATCAGTTTTAAAGTCATCAGATTCACCTCTAAAATATATTGCAGATTCATTTGTGTCAACATCCTTGACAAATTCTTCTATTTCTTTAAAGTATTCTGCTAAAGATGAAACTGTTTTTGTTACTACCATGTTACTCATTTAGTGTTTAGGTTAGATTTTGAACAAGATCAAAATTTACCTTGAAACAAAACTACACATAGTCAGCATTTTAAAAGTTGTAATTCCTGCATAATATATTCCTTTTTCACATAATATATACCAATTAGAAATTTTTTTGTATTTTTGGAAAAGAAATAAAAATTGAAGAGTTATGCAAAATTTAGGCTTAAAAATCAAAAAGTTACGTGAGTTGAAAAACTTAACCCAAGACCACGTTGCTCATGAGTTAGGCTTAATCAGAGTGCATATTCTAGGCTTGAAAAAGGCGACACAGAAATCTCTTTTTCCAAGTTGGAAAAGATAGCTCAAATTTTTGGTATGAAACCCGAAGAAGTTATCTCATTTAACGAACAAATGGTTTTTAATGTTATGCATAACCAAACTGGCAAAGGTTATGTTGTCAATATTATTTCCGAAAACTACGTAAATTGTACGAAGACCAAATTTCCACATTGAAAGATTAAGTTAATTATTTAAAAGGTTTGTTGGATAAGGTTTTGAAAGCTTAGAGGATTCATTTTCCTTCATGGCCGCGCTTCGCATCTCAATAATTTCTCATTTCTGAATTAAACCCTCAATATCTTTTCCATTTTCCTTCCTTTGGCAAGTTCATCGACTAATTTGTCCAAATAGCGAACATTTCGAGTTAATTCGTGTTCTATTTCCTCGATTCGGTAACCACAAATTACACCGGTTATCATTTTAGAATTTGGATGCAATTTTGCTTTTTCAAAAAAGGTTTTAAATGTTATTTTTTCTTCAATTAATTCATGAATTTGCGCCTCATTAAAGCCTGTAAGCCACTCTATTACTTGAACTAATTCT
>CAZHLZ010000557.1:0-1769 GCA_964532475.1 uncultured Chitinophaga sp. | reverse complement strand
AGGTAAGCATTTTAGCCCAATTATTTATACTTTTTTATGAATTTTTCGGGTTAGACATCAGACCTTACTGTTTTAGCAGATTTACCTTTAATTTACACTGTTCCAAATGTGTTTACTCCAGGAGGAGATAATGCAATAAATAATTCTTACTCAATCCCTACTCAAAATGCAAAAAGTTTTGAGGCGATTATCATTAATCGTTGGGGAAATGTAATTTATGAAATGAATGAAATTAATCAAATGTGGGACGGAAAAACCGCATCTGGAGACCAAGCTGAAAAAGGAGTTTACTTCATTAAATTCAAAATTGAGAATTTAAAAGGTGAATTTATTGAAGGACAAAATTTCTTTCATTTGGTAAGGTAGTTTTTTTATAGTTTTATTTTTTAGTTTTGGTAATGTTTGAAGTAAATATTACCTTAAAAAACTCCTTGAACTAATATTCAGGGATTTTTTTTTTCAATTAATATCGATTTAGTAGCAATTGGAGCATGTTTTTTGAAAAAGTGATGGTACATTTCCGATATTTTTTTCTAAATTTAGACCAAAATTAGTACCAAAACCAGAGAAATATGAGTCAGAAAGAAGATTTTATGCGCGAAGCAATTCGATTGTCTTTAGAAAACATGCGTTCAGGAAAAGGTGGACCATTTGGAGCAGTTATTGTGAAAGATGGAAAAATCATTGCACGTGGATTTAATCAAGTTACTTCAACAAACGATCCGACTGCTCATGCTGAAGTGGTTGCCATTCGCGAAGCTTGCAAAGAATTAGGGAGTTTTCAATTAGATGGTTGTGAAATCTACACTAGTTGTGAACCTTGCCCGATGTGTTTGGGTGCAATTTATTGGGCAAGACCAGAAAAAATGTATTATGCTAATACAAAAGTGGATGCAGCAAACATTGGTTTCGATGACCAATTTATCTATGAGGAAATTGAACTTCCTTTAGGAAATAGAAAATTACAATGTGAACACCTTTTGAACGATGAAGCATTAGTCGTTTTTAAAGAATGGTCAGAAAAACAAGATAAAATTGAGTATTGAGAAAAAATAAATGATTGAGATTATTTTATTTCCAGCGATTACCGTAATTGCAATATTTATGGTATATATATACAAGCAAGTGAAAAAAAATAAATCTTCTTTAATTTTACAAAAATTAGAATATACACTATTTACAGGCTATCTAATAAGTTTCATAGTTTTTATTATTGGACTTAATTTTTTTGTAAAGGATTTTGACCAAGCTCTATGTCCAATTTGTGACGACTACTCTCCAATTTCAATCAAACATTACCCAACATTTATTGTTTATGAGCTTCTGTTTCTATTTTCCCTGTTGAAAATTTGGCTAAAAAATGGAAAAATAGCTCCCTTGACAAAAATCCTTTGTCTGATCTTCATAGCCATGGGTATTTATTTGAGTTTACTAATTGTAATTCAAGTAATTAATAAAAAAGAATTAGATACAAGCTCCTATTTATTTCATTTTGAGTTTTTTTCTTTTCCATTCTTGTCGATAATCATCGGAGCAAGCTTATTTTACAAAACATTAAGAAATCAAATTGAATTCTCAAAAGATTTAAATTACAAAAATAAATTCTTGAATAAAATTAATTTACTTATTCAAAAATCAACTAAACATTATTTTTGGTTTTTTATTCTTTTTTTACCAATTGTAATCTTAATCACTTGTATACTAATACTTTTTGGTCAAGATGCAAATTCCTTTCATAAAATTTTCACTGAAACTAGTACTTGGAACAT
>CAZHLZ010000556.1:0-1771 GCA_964532475.1 uncultured Chitinophaga sp. | reverse complement strand
CTTTTGTGAAGGAAGCACAAAATATAACAAGACGCATTAGAGCTTATTTGAGATCTAGCAATTATAATCTAAAAACACCAGATGATAAAGAAATAGAAGACAGGTGGGGAGGGAATGCCTATCCCCTTGCATATGGTTTTGAAGAGGCAGCAGGTGAAATATTAAATGAAAGTCCAATTCTAGATGGAGAATATAATCTTATTTTAGATTTTTTACCTTCTTATCGAGTTTCTTTAGATTTAGCTCCTAGCACAGATGCAAGCACTGCTTGGATTGTATTAAAGTTATTTGCAGTTAATAATAATTCAGGTGTGCTAAATGAAGTTATAAGAAAATCTAAAACTGATAACCAAGACCAAATTACGCAGTTAAGTAATAATAAAAATTGGAATGCATTTTATCCCCTAATTCATTCATATTTGCATAACACCCCTTTGAATGAAATAAATGAGCCATGGATAATCTATGATCTTCAAACCATGCCTTGTTCAGGTAATTTTTCCTTAAGTGAAAGTATAAAATCCTCAAAATGGGCAACATCTCATAAATATCATGATAATCAACTTCTCAACGAGGAAGGAGCAGATCCTGGTTTTGACGGAATATATAACGGCTTGGAATACATGTTAATTAATAATCTATATGCATTAATGAAACCAGAAACTTTTGCTGAATACAAATACATGGAAATAGCGGGTCATGTAAGAGAATATTATCCTGTATCTCTTCAAAATGAAGATTCTTATTACATTGAAACGATTGGTGCAATAAACCCCGGCCTTTCACAAGTAGATATAAGACCAGAATATATTTATTCACATAATCCTATTGTTGCAAGTACACACTTGAGAAATCAACCGATGATTGTTTTTGATAGAGAAACTCATGAAGAAATTGTTACAACCTTAGCTGCAAATGTAACCTTTAGATCTGCCAAGGAGGTTGTGGTTGACTATTTATCAATGGATCCTGGAACTTCGAAATTAGAAATTGAAAACGACCCTTACGAATGTAATTCTGCTGGCACAGGCTACGAATATAGACCAATTGATCATTCAAATCAAATTGGGAAAGGTCAAAACATTCAAGAGCAAGCAGATAGTACTAGAAATATTGAAGAAACTAGTATAACAACTATTGAGAGTATTATAGTAGAATACAAGGATATGGAAATCAGACCCAATCCAAGTAATGGGATGTTTTATTTGGCAAAAAATCAATCAAAGGTTAGTGAAATAACAGTCACAAACTTATTAGGTGAGGTGATTTTTCATACCACAAAAATTTATGATGAGACTGTAATTGATTTAAGCTCTCAAAAAAACGCATGTTACATCGTTACGTGTTTTGATGGTACTAAAGAAAAGAGATTTAAAATCTTTAAAATATGAAAAGATTAATAAACAGGAAATATCGTAATTTTCTGGTATTTACTCTAATTGCGTTGTTTTTGGTGAATTGCACCATTCAAAAACGTACCTTCAACAAAGGTTATTTTGTGCAATGGAATAGGGCTAAGTTGAAATCTAACGAACTTACATTAGATACCTTTATTAAACAAAGACAAGGAATGTTATTTGAAGATTCTTTTCAATTTCAACAAGCAAATACTCTAAAAGATACAACGATTATAGTTGAAAAATTTGATTTAGCAAGTAAAGATACGCCAGCGGTTTTCACGGTAAATGCTAAGATAAGAAAGAAAATAAGTTACTCGAAAACACAGGCTACAACTCTTAAAAATAAACAAGTTCCAATAAAATTTGATAAA
>CAZHLZ010000555.1:0-1783 GCA_964532475.1 uncultured Chitinophaga sp. | reverse complement strand
ATTTCAAAACGACTTTGGACTTTTCTCCTTTCAAAGTCTGAAATTAGTACGGAAACCCGTTGGAATAATTTAGGTAACAAATCATTGAATAGATTGATTAATAATCTAATAAATGACCGATATCCCGTTTCAGGAAAAACAACTTTTAAGGAAGAATTTGTTACTGCGGGAGGAATAAGTTTGCACGAAGTGGAAGTCAAAACGATGGAAAGTAAAATTGTTCCAGGATTATTTTTTGCAGGAGAATTTTTGGATATTGACGGCATTACAGGTGGCTTCAACTTTCAAGCCGCTTGGACTACTGCCTGGATTGCTGGACAAAATGTTTAGATTCCATTAAATAACTCATCCACTTTTTTAAATCGATAAGCGAAAATTTCTTCCAATTTCCCCTTCACTACAATTGGATGTGCAATTTTACCTAAAAATCCCAGGGGCAATTCATAACTTACAATATCAGTCATTTCTACACCGCCATCAACTTGCTTAAAATGGTGCTCATGATGCCAAATTTTGTATGGACCTTTACGTTGTTCATCCACGAAAAATTGATTTTCTTTCACCGTTTTAATTTCAGTAATCCAGCTTAAAGGAATATTTAGCAAGGGTGTTACTTTATATTCAATCATCAATCCTTCATACATTTTTTCCGGAACTTCTGTCAAAGTATTAAATCCCATATATTCTGGAGTGATAATTTTCAAATTTTTTGGAGATGAAAAAAATGCCCAACATGTGTCAATGTCGGTTTTTACGAGCTGAGTTCTTTTTAATTGATACATACTGTAGAAACAACTCAGTTCGAATATTGTTTAAAATCGAAATTCGCTTATAAACTCATTTGCTCCTTAAATCGAATTGCTTGTCGACGGGAAATTTCAATTTTTTCACCTTCTTTTAAATTCACCAGCAAACCGCCGTTGAACCAGTTTTCAATGGAACTAATCCAATTTAAATTGATAATAAATTTTCGATTTGCCCTAAAAAAATGTTTTGAATCCAAGCGTTCCTCTAAACTATTTAATGACCTTAATATCAAGGGTCTGAATTTATCAAAATAGACTTTTACGTAGTTTCCGTCTGATTCAAACATTCTCACTGTATCAATATCTATGAACCAACATTTTTCTCCATCTTTGATAAAAATTTTATCACCTTTTGTTAAGATTTTAGTTTGACGGGCGTCAAGATCGATCAGTTTTGTAACAAATTCTTCCTCTGGTTGTTGAAGTTTTACTAGTGTTTCATTTAATCTTGTTGGATCAATTGGCTTTAGCAAGTAATCTAAAGCATTGATTTCAAATGCCTTAAGCGCGAATTCGTCATAAGCTGTCACAAAAATTACTTTTGGGATTTCATCTAATTTTTGTAGCATTTCGAATCCATTCATTCCAGGCATTTGGATGTCCAAAAAAACTAAATCCGGCTGAAATTCTTTTATTTTTTCTATTCCTTCTTCGGGATTTTTTGCTTCTGCAATAAT
The DNA here is from genome assembly GCA_964532475.1 of uncultured Chitinophaga sp. Taxonomy (GTDB): domain Bacteria; phylum Bacteroidota; class Bacteroidia; order Flavobacteriales_D; family Crocinitomicaceae; genus M2408. Next base: position 300 of record CAZHLZ010000555.1, on the reverse strand, counting down.
TTCTAAAAAATCGTATTTCGAGAGCATAGATTTTAGTTCTTCTCTTGCTAATCTTTCGTCATCAATTATGATTGTTTTCATTTTTTTAGAATTAATCGTTTATTTCAATTTCACAAACAACAAAATTATCTTTTTCGAATAAAGAAAAACTGGCCTTTCCTTTATATTGTAAATCCAGCCTTCTAAGTGTGTTTTCAATACCTATTCCTGTTTCACTTTCCTTATTTTCAATTTTTCCGGAGTTTTTTATGCAAATTAACAGAGACGATTCTTTTTTGTGAATTTTAATATGAATTAAAC
>CAZHLZ010000554.1:0-1801 GCA_964532475.1 uncultured Chitinophaga sp. | reverse complement strand
AACGCAGCAAATCAACTTAATGGAAGTTTCTATTGAAAACGCTCCTCATGTTTCTATAGGAATAGCAAAGGAACTTATTGAAACTTGTTGCAAATCCATTTTTGACGAAAGAAATGAAACTTGTGATAAAAATTGGGACTTGCCTCGACTAATGAAAGAAACAACCAAATTACTCAAATTGACACCAGACGACATCCCAAATGAAGCCAAAGCAGCGACATCTATTAAACAAATTTTGGGAAGCTTATCCTCTGTTGTTCAAGGAATATCTGAAATAAGAAATGAATATGGTAGCGGACATGGCAAAAATGGAAAATTTAAAGGACTTCAACCAAGACATGCAAAATTAGCGGTTGGAGCAGCTTCAACTCTTGCTATATATTTACTAGAAACACATCAAATGAAGAAATGAAAAAAGATGAGCGATAGATTCCAACCAATTGACGGAAGTATACTTGAAGGAATAAGCAAAACCTTAGGTGATACAAATAATGGACTAACAGGGCCAGAAATTGGCAAGTTCTTGCTTGAAGTAAATATTCCTGACATTGATTCCTCTAACACAAAATGGAAGAGATTGTATCATGCGTTTGTTGATTTTCAAAATAAGAAGCAGATTTCAAACAACATTCTAAAATTCGTAAACAAGTCTATGAACCCAGCAAGATTTGTTGGAAAACATGAACAGTTTGAATTCCTGAGAGCCGAACTTAATAAGCGCCTTGCATTTATTGGGCTTGAATTATCTGAACGTGGAAAGTTTATTAAAACAGTTGGTGCCACAACAATTGCCGAAGCTCAACAAAGAGTGAACAGATTAAAAAGTAAATTAGAATTACGAAATACGCACCCTACAATTTATCAGTATTGTAGTGCTGAATTGTTAGCCGAAAATTATTTTCATACAGTGTTTGAAGCGGCAAAGAGTATCGCTGAAACGATCAGACAGAGAACAGGCTTGACGGAAGATGGAAGCGAATTAATAGATAAGGCATTTTCAATTAGGAATCCTATGATTCAAATAAACGACTTGTCAACTGAAACAAAAGAAAGTGAACATAAAGGTTTTGCAAATCTGATTAAAGGAGTATTTGGGATGTTCAGAAATACAACCGCTCATTCACCGAGAATTGTTTGGGAAATTAATGAGAATGATGCATTGGACATTCTTTCAACAATCTCGTTAATTCATAGACGACTTAACATAAATGACTAAAACAAAACTGCCTACAATTGCACCTACCCAAAAGTGGCGGCTCATTGGTGAAATCAAGCTTTGTACTTCTATCAAAGTTTGTGCTTGGTTGGCATTGAATCGCTCCGAAATCGCCACCTTCGGGTAGTTGTAAACTGTTAGCGGTAGCTTCGGACGATACAAATAATGACAACGACAACAAATTATTGACTATGGAAGTTTCAGACTTTTTATTTGACATTCATACTGACACAAAAAAAGAAGAACAAGAAATTGTAGAACAATTTTTACAAAGACTTCAATATTCAAATTTTGAACTCAACCAAAATGAGCGACCAGATTTTATTGTAAAAATTGAAGAGAAAAAAATTGGAATTGAGATAACGAAATATTATTCGGACTTTTCTAGAAAAGGGTCTAAAATGCAAAAGAATTTAATTGAGTGGAAAATTTTTGCCTTAGCCCTTAAACGCAAATTAGAAACTACAAACAAAGAATTGTCAAAGGTTTATGGGGCTATTCATTTCAAAGAAGCAAAATTTGATTTGAAAATATTATTGAAGGACGACTATTATGCTGAATTGATTAAGTGCATCATTTTCTCAA
>CAZHLZ010000553.1:0-1807 GCA_964532475.1 uncultured Chitinophaga sp. | reverse complement strand
CAAATAAACTAAGAATAAGTAAAAAATTATAGGTTATGCATAATGCGGGTTAAACATTTTTCTTTGCATCTTGAAAAAAAATGCAGTATGATTAAGAAAAATTTAGCAACTTTGGAACTAACTATGATTAATAGAGAAATAAGTTGGCTAAGTTTTAATGAACGTGTTCTGCAAGAAGCACAAGACCCTAACACACCTTTAATCGAAAGATTTCGTTTTTTAGGAATTTATTCAAATAACATGGATGAATTTTTTCGCGTTCGTGTTGCTAACATAAAACGAATGATTTCAACCAAGAGAAATGAAATTCAAGGTTTTGAAGGAACGGCGGCGGAGTTGTTAGAAAAAATTAGAAAAATTGTAATTGCGCAGCAAAAAGATTTCGAATCGTGTTACATCAATTTAATTAATGAATTAGAAAAGGAAGGAATTTTTCAATTACGGGAAACGAATCTTAGTACAACTCAGAAGAAAGAACTTATCACTTACTTTCACAAGGAATTAAAACACGTAATTGTTCCAATTATTTTAAAAACCAATGCAAAATTTCCAAAACTAAGGGATAAAAATATCTACCTAGCGGTGAAAATGCATACAACGAATAAACCTATCTATGCCCTAATTCAAATCCCATCCAATTATCCTCGATTTTACAGAATGAGTGAAGATGGAAAAAACTACTTTATTTTACTTGATGATATAATTCGTTTAAATTTAGAAGCAATTTTCCCAATATTTGATTTTGAAAAAATTGAAGCATATACCTTTAAATTTACGCGAGATGCTGAATTAAATTTGGATGATGATTTATCGGTGTCTTTTGTAGAAAAATTAGAAAAAAGTTTAAAAAATCGTAAAAAGGGCGAACCAGTTCGTTTTGTGTATGACCATGAAATGCCTATCGATTTACAACACTTTTTACTAAAATCATTGAATTTAAAATCTGGAATTAATACCATTCCGGGAGGTCGATACCATAACTTTAAAGATTTTAGTCGATTTCCTGACTTTGGGAAAAAAGAATTGGTTTACAAAACACAAGAACCATTGATTCACTACGAATTAGAAGGGAAAAAGAGCTTGATAAAAACTATTCTGGAGAAGGATGTATTATTGCATTTTCCTTACCAAAGTTTTGACTACGTGGTTGATATCTTGCGAGAAGCAGCTATTGATCCATTCGTGAAATCAATTAAAATCAATATTTATCGTGTGACTCAAGATTCACAAGTTTTAAATGCTTTGATGAATGCCGTATCAAATGGAAAAGAGGTGGTTGTTGTTTTTGAGCTTAAGGCACGGTTTGACGAAGAAAATAATATCAATTGGGCAGAAAGATTGAGAGAACATGGTGCTAAAGTAGTTTATGGATACAAGGACCTTAAAGTTCATTCAAAATTATTTCAAATTACTAGAATATTTAAAGGCAAAGAACAATTAATAAGTTACGTGGGTACTGGTAATTTTCACGAAAAAACCGCACGTGTTTACACAGATATGGCACTATTAACATCAAGAGTTAGTATATCAAATGAGGTGAAAAGAGTGTTTCGTCTATTAGAAAACATGAGTGAAAACACACACTTTACACATTTAATGGTATCGCCTTTCAACAATAGAAGGAGGATTTCTGCAATGATTCAACAAGAAATTAATTCTGTTAAAAAGGGTGGAAATGGATTAATTCAAATGAAGTTAAATAACCTTGTCGATGTAAAATTAATTGAATAATTATATGAGGCAAGTAAGGCTTGTGTAAAAATTCAATTGATCATTAGAGGTGTTTGCTGCTTGGTGCCAGGTATAA
>CAZHLZ010000552.1:0-1813 GCA_964532475.1 uncultured Chitinophaga sp. | reverse complement strand
TCAAATAAACTAAGAATAAGTAAAAAATTATAGGTTATGCATAATGCGGGCTAAGAATGTATTTTTTTCATTTCTTTCCTTTATTATCTCAATAGCTTTCTTTTGAGTTAGATAAAAATCAGTGAAGTATTTTTCTAAGGAGGGCAATTTGTCGCCTTTTTGTCTATTAAAACTTGGCGAAGCTGGAAGCAAATTCCACATTAAATCATGTGCGACAAATTGAAAAGGAATAAAGTGTTCTAGATCATAGGTGCCAATATATAAAGGTTTTTTGGTGTAAATGCAATTCACATGTTCTTGTTTTTCGATGACTATATCCCAGAATTCCTTCTTATGTTTAAATAAACTACCTCTTCGTTCAGGTCGTATTAATTTACCTGTAATGTCAGGCACATTTGGGTTTCTAACTTGCAGAAATCTTGCTAAATGCCAATAACAAAACGATTTCAGCAAACCAAGATTTTTGTGAAAATACTCAAACCATGCAGGTTGAATGATAATGTAATCTTTGTGCAAAGCGTAAGGAGGTAAAGCGTAATTTTCTTGAGACATGTGATAAATATCCTTCACACTTCCGGAACCCAACCAAGGGCTTAAAAATTTATGAGGCACGTTTTGATCAAAATGATTCACAATTTTTCTAGTTTCCCTGTTTTCAGAAAAACAGATTTTTTCATAAATCTTACTAGGAGCTTCATCAATTTCAATTTTTTCTACAGCAATAATAGCTTCAATTGCCTCTTGTATTTTATCTTGTTTTCCAAATGAAACATGGAAATAATTCACAGTATACCAAGCATTCACTATCATTTTACAAAAAATATCTTTTTTTGCTGGCAGTTCCTTACCTTCTTCAACCGCATCTAAAATGGCTAAAAACCAATAATATTTATATGTAGCACTCGTGTTGTTGAAAACACTACTTAGTTTGGCGATATCAATATTTTCATCCTTTGGTAATTGCATTTTCAAATATTTCTATAAAGGTACATTTTATTAAAAAGCACACAAAACAAACACTCCTTTTTCTCCGAAAATTTTGTGATTTAAATCAATTATATCAGATCTCTTAATCCTTTTATTATTTTTACTTAGATATGTTTTAGGGTAAAGGTGAATAAGGGATTTTAAAAATTTTAGCACAATATTTTGCGAATTCAACATAAATATATAATTTTAGCACAACATTAAAATATAATTTATATACAACACTAAAATATAATTTTAACGCAGAAGGAAATGGCAACACCAAATGATAAATTAGCGGAATCACTAAAGGTTCTCAAAGAACTACAAGATAAAGGATTGGTTGCTTTAAAATCAAATTATTTCACTCGAACACATCGTGAACGTTTGGTGAAACATAATTTTCTGCAAGAAATCTTAAACGGTTGGTATATTGTTACGCCACATGATTTGAATCAGGGTGATAGTAGTTCCTGGTATACATCTTATTGGAAATTCTGTTCTGAATATTTGAAGGACCGTTTTGGAGACAAGTACTGTATTTCAGCAGAACAATCATTGATGCTTCACGCAGGAAATGATAGCATACCAAGCCAAATGGTTATTAGAGCTGACAAGGCGACAAATGGTATTACAAATTTTCCTTTTTCAACATCTTTATTTGTGATGCCATCAACATTGCAAAATAAAGCTGAAATTGTAGTTCTAAATGATTTAAGAGCACTTTCCATATGCTCAGCACTCATTCATACAACGCCAAGCATTTTTACGACACATCCGGTAGAAATGAAGACAGTGCTTTCGATGTTTAAAGATGCTTCTGAAATCTTAGCACTTTTACTTGAAA
>CAZHLZ010000551.1:0-1818 GCA_964532475.1 uncultured Chitinophaga sp. | reverse complement strand
CTCTAAAAATACGATAGGTGCAATGTCCGGTAAATTCAGGAGATGAAATTTTATAGTAATTTAAAGTTTGCTTTAAGCAATGGAAGTCAAACGCAAAACCATTATGAGCCACCACATTTTGATTTTTTAAGAATGGCTCAATGTGATGCCAAACTTTATCAAACGTTGGAGCATTTTCCGTTTTCTTGGGGCAAATTCCGTGTATCTCAGTAAAATTATTCCAGTAATAATTATCAGGTGGTTGGACCAAAATTGATAATTGTTCTGTAATAAGCTGGTTTTCTACACGAACCAAACCAACTTGACAAATGCTCCAACGCTTGCCTTGTGCAGTTTCAAAATCTAAGGCGGTGTAAGAATTAAGCACTTTTGTAACTTATTCTTTTACATTTTTCATCGTAGGTTTCAATGAGGCTGCCGTTTTTAACCGTAAACGTGTTGCCTGCTGCACCCTTTACCATTTTGTTTCCTTGGCTCATGTATGAAATACGTTTGCATTTTTCATCATACACTTCAATGAGTGAACCGTTTATAATTACAAAGAAATTACTTGCTACACCCACAAGTTCTTTGCTTCCTGCGCTCATATATGAAATTCTTTTGCTGTTTGCATCATACACTTCAATGAGGCTTCCTTTTTCTCTTACATCTGAAATCATGTTTTACTTTTTTATTTTTTTTGCCTACTCTGTTCAGTTTTTGGCTTACCTGTTATTTTAAATTTTAAATCCGATGGGTGCTCTTGAATGCGGATTACTCAGTGTTTCTTCTTTGCAATATTCAATAAGCATGTTTATGGTCACGATACTTCCGTGAATAATTTCGTTGATTTCATTTTTACGAACTATGTTATCAATTTGTCCCCCTGAAAAATTAAACTGTGAAGCCAACAATTCGCAATCCTTAATTGATAGATGAGGCATTTTTGATTTCCATATTTGAGATTTTGCAGAAACACTTGGTTTTTTAAATTCAATTTTGAACAAGAAACGTCTTTCAAATGCCGTGTCCATATTTGTTGCCAAGTTAGTTGTGGCAATTAAAATGCCTCCAAAGTTTTCAATTTCTTCGAGTAAAATATTTTGGATTCTATTTTCGGTATCGCTCACATTTGAAGAATTTGCCTCTTTGCGTTTAGCAATTATGGCATCGGCTTCATTAAAAAACAGAATAGGCGTAAGACTTTGCTTTTTCGCATAGGATTTATAATCCTTGAAAACCTGCTTAATGACCTTTTCACTTTCGCCAAACCACATGGAACGTGATGCGCTAATATCAACCTTCATTATTTCCCGATTTGTAGCTTTGGCAATTTGCAAAACACTTTCTGTTTTTCCGGTTCCGGGTACTCCATGTAACAATACGGTAACGCCTTTGGGCAACGCTTTTCGCACCAATCGCTCTTGTGTGTTCCTGAAATTTTCCTCTATCAAAAGTGTTTTTAATAACTCCAATTGATGTGACTCATCTGCGCTATAAATTAAATCACGTAATGGCACATCATTGGGCTGAATAATATTTTCTTTTTTCTTTTTATCTAAGTTTTTGTTGAATAATTTGATATCGCATTCGGTGAGTAGATCCAAAGCTTTTTCTGTGAGTTTCATTTTAGCATCATCAAAAAAAGCGGCATTTTCTATGTCTAACCAATCTTCTTTAATCAGATTGTTTTCTTTGGTTAAAAATCTTTGTATTTGGGTAAATCGTTCGTTTGGTCTGTCGTAAATCCCTTTGAAAGTTCGTTCAACCCAAGGATCTTTGTCGCCTTCAAGAAATTTCCAAACAACATATAAAAACAAATATTTTTCTTTAATTGAG
>CAZHLZ010000550.1:0-1820 GCA_964532475.1 uncultured Chitinophaga sp. | reverse complement strand
TTTCTCCAGAACGCTTCCATCTTGTGCAAAAATTCCCAGTTATAGCTCGCATCAACTGAGTGTCAGAAGAATTGCTTCCTTCTGCAGAAAGGTATTGAGCCGGTCATTTAACTGTTTTGCCCTGCTATGAACCAGCCCGGAGAAAGATACTCAGGTAAACAAACCTGGGTGCACCGCACTGTTAGCAATACAGGAATTATCCGACAATAAACGTTTCTAAACGTTTACAATCGGGTATTTGCGAAACCCGCCTATATGAGTTGTATTTGATCAATCATCTGACAATGATGAAATTGAAAATTTTGTAGTTTCGTAGTATTGCGTAAATACGACTGTTAGCTGTAATGCTAAAAACGACCACGAAAGAATGAGTTTCACAGAGAAAAAAATTTCAGTAAATACACTTCTTGCTCTAAAAGACGCATTGACACATATCTTTTGGACTAAGAAAGATTTGAGACAGTTTATAGAACTAACTCTTGAAAATTCATTAATTGTTTCAACCATTGACTGGGCTGAAAATACAAAATTAGAAAGTGTATCTCAACTCATTGACAGAATGGCAAAACGTCAAGATATTTACCAAACTGATTTATTGAAACTCATTCAAGAAACTGGTAACATAAACGATTTTAGCCACTTGAAACTTTGGGATGATTCAGAGACGAAAATTAAAAAAGCAAAAGCTGCGGTTGAGAAATTAAGAACTCAAAGCAAAGGATATTTTGACACTATTGAAGAACTGAAGAAAGTAGAACAAGCAAGGGCGACAAATCAAGCTAAGATTAAGGAAAGTATAACCTACCAACAAAGACTGGATGAACTGAAAACGAAATTTTTTGAAATCGCAATTAACGACAATCATCAAAATCGTGGACATCAGTTAGAGAAATTTTTGAACGAACTATTTCTATTCTTTGACCTTGACCCTAAAAGTTCTTTCAAAATAACTGGCGAACAAATTGACGGCTCATTTACATTTGATAATACAGACTATCTTTTAGAAGCTAAGTGGCAGAAAAAACAAATAGATGCACAAGAACTGTATGGATTTGGTGGAAAAATCCAAGGCAAACTAAAAAACACATTAGGGCTTTACATTTCATTGGAAGGCTTCTCAAATGAAAGCACGAAGACAGAAAATCCATCTGTAAAGGCAATTATACTTATGGACGGAGCAGACTTAATGCAAATACTTGAAGGACGAATAAAATTGACCGATATGCTGTATATCAAACGAAGACACGCAGCACAAACGGGAGAAATTTATTACAGAATAACTGGAATATGACGGACAGAAAAGAAAGCACTACTGGTAACAGGCGTTTGGCACAATGGCGGGTAAAGTGTTTAATTTAGCATTCTACCTCGCATCAATCTTTGTGGTGTACTGACAGTTTTGTGCTCCGAAATCCACCACTGCGCTAAGCGCCAAACAGTTGGTGGCAATGTTAATCAGCAACCTTTGATTATGAAAAAGAAAATACCTTTTCAATTATTGTCTAAACTTGAACCATTAATTCAATCGCATTATGATATTATTGTGAATATTCCTGAAGACAATATGTACTATTCACTAAATGATCGAGAAATTGAATCAGGTTTTTACTTTAAAATATTCATTGACGGTTCTAGAAAAATTGCAAATCCGGATAAGTCGAAATACACCTATGCCTTCAAGCCGATAGATGAATCGAAAACTTCTCATACAGTAAATCAAGGTAAGATTGAAGACATTTTGACCGATTTTAATGTTTGGATTGATATAATCAAGAAATACAACAATACTATTAGCGTACATGATGACAATTTTGTAAAAG
>CAZHLZ010000549.1:0-1833 GCA_964532475.1 uncultured Chitinophaga sp. | reverse complement strand
TCCTTTTTTAGTAAGTTAGTTGCTTGCACACGCAACTATCCTTACACAAACCGTTGTAGCCAATTAAAGCAAACCAAGAATGACAAAGAATTTATCGATAATCCTACTACTCACTTTGTTGACATCTTGCCAATCGAATTCACAGAATAATATGATACCAAAAGAAGAAATCATCGGATTTTTTGACAGAATGAAATCAAACGGAGTTGATACAAATACCAAAATGCTTTACGGCTATTTTTTCACAAATAACGAGCCAAAGAAATTAGAAAAAGTAGCGGAAGAATTAAAAACGAAAGGATTTGAGTATGTGGACATTTATCCTGACGAAACGAATCAATATTGGTTACATATGGAGAGAATTGAAATTCACGATTCAGAAAGTCTATTCAATCTAAACAAAGAATTGTATGCATTAGCTGACAAATTTTCGATTGAATCTTATGATGGATTTGACGTTGGAAATGCAGATAAAACTAAAGGAATTGAAAGAGATACTTATGTTGTCCCAGAAGAATTTAAATCCAATGATTTTGACCAAAACGGAGTTCCTTTTCTAATTATAGCAAATTCGGCTTTCGAAAATTTCCCTCACAAATCTGAATATTCAATTTTCATAAAAGTTAATTGCAATTATGATATTGACAACACCTCAAAAATGCCAAATGAAAAGGACTATAAGGAATTGGACGATTTGGAACTTTTCATCGAGAACAATCTAAACCAAAACGGAATAAAGTCATATTATATCGGAAGAACAACACACAGTGGAGAAAGGGAAATTTACTTTGTGACCAACGATAAAGATGGAGCAAATGGACTAATGAATTTCCTAAAACAAAAGGGAAATAAACGAGACTTTGATTTTGAAATAATTGACGATACTGAATGGAAATTATACGAGGAAATAAAAGTAAAATTGAACAAAAAATAACTGGCTACAACAATGGCTATAAACAATTGCTATTACAGGCTTATTCTGAAAATTCCGCAGGAATTTTCAGCTTGTCGTGTACTTGCAAAAGTCCGTGCTAACCCACGCAACTGTTCATAGCCGAGACCGTTATGTGCAAGCTGAAAATCACTCAAACGAAAAAATGACATTTAAAAAATTAATCCAAAAAAGGATGTTCTTATTAATCATTATACTACTAATGGTTTCAATATACTATGGCGGAATCCAAATTGGATATAATCAAACTTTAGGTTGGGCTTACGATCTTAGTTTCTGGATTTTAGTAGTTAAGCCATTTTTATGGTTAGTCTTTTTAATCGGATACGGAATTTTAGCATTATTACGTTATTCGACAAATGAAAGACTTTCAACATTACATCTAATTTTAATCATTCTGACTTTCGTTGCGGAAGATATTCTGAACTTTAACTCACGCCTTACTTTGACTTTAATGCTGATTTCAACAATTGTGTTTTTAATGAATTGTGTTTGGGCAATTAGAAATCGAAATGTAAAAATCTTAATTCAAAAATGACGTATATTCAAGTTATAATAGAAATAATAAAAAACGTAAACTCACGTATAACTGATGAAACCGATTTAACTTGGACAAAATTTAACAGAGCTAACGAAATGAAATCTGAACTATACACAGATATTAAAGAACTTGAAAAAGGAAATCTGGAAATACTTGAAAAATTCAATCTTTACTTTGCACCAACTGGAACATTTCAAGAAATTGCAATTCCGAATGGTTGGGGAGAAGATTTTATAATAATGGCAAATGATTTTGACCAACTGTATGAAAAAATAAAAGCCAGCACATAACAATGTGTATAAGCAATGGCTTGTTCTCGCCTACTTGGAAAATCCTGCGG
>CAZHLZ010000548.1:0-1848 GCA_964532475.1 uncultured Chitinophaga sp. | reverse complement strand
AAATAGAGAAGATTTCAGACATAACACCCTTTACAGAAGCTGTAGGGTCAATTGGGTCTTCTGAAACAAAGCCGTTTGTACAAAATTTAAGAATTCTAGCATTTTCTAAAAACTGCGAATATCTTAGCGAACCTGATAAAACAAAACATCCACCAGATGCATTTAAACTTATTGTGCTCCAGTATTCAGTTGAGATATTTGGAGAGGAATTAAAATCTACAAATTCATCAACTATGTTTAGATTTTGATCAATGACCAATATTGCTTTTTCAAACCTATTCAAATCACCTTTTTTTGTGAGTGATGAAAGATATAATTTATCACCTATTTTGTTGAATTGTTGATTGTTAGGATCAGTTCTGTAAATATTTGCATCTATGATTAATGTATCCAATGGTTGACCATTCAAATTGAATTTAAATATTCGAGGTGGGTTTTCATTATAAACTTTGCTTAAAATAAATAAATTATTATTAAGAATTTCTAACTTTCCAAAATTAAGGTCATCACTGTATAAAGTAAATAGATTTGTTTCTATGCCTGTTAAATCAACCTTCTTAATATGGGAAATGTCAGGGTTGCTTCCTATATATTTATATTGTGTAAAGTAAACTTCATTGTTAATTATTTCGAAGTCTTGAACTGATTTATCTAATCCTGTACCGTAAATATTTAATCCACTTAAACTGTTGAAAATATAAATTTGACCTGTACCCGGATATGATGAGCTTGTTGAATGTTGAAGAAATGCAATCAAATTTCCGTTTAAAAATTTAAACTTTAAAACATCTACAAATCCCATTGTTTTACTCCATACAATTTGCATGTTTAAGTCATATTTTGTTATATTAGTAGTTGAGTTAAAATTCTTTGAATTCATATAATAATAATCATCTTCAAATAATTCAATCCAAAAACTAGATATATTATTGCCAGGAATCAAAAGAGGAAAGCTATCTATAACACTTAAAGAATTCTTTTCAACTCTAAAAAAATGATTGTCATTATTTGTTTTTATGATAAATATGTTGTTATACTTATCAAAACCACAAATTTGAAAATCATTATTAACATCCCAAACTATTTGATTTTGTTGATTTCTTTTTTGAATTCTTTGCTGCCCCGAAGTACCATTTGAAATATAAACATTACTGTAAATGTTATTGTATTTATCAATTATGGTAGAATTGGTTGATGTCTCTAGAAAGGAAGTCCAAGTGGTATCGAAATGTATATTGAATTCCTGACAATAGTATTGATTAAATGAATAAAAAGAAATAAGAAGTGTATAGATAGTTTTCATAGTTTTAATTTAAAAATCTTCGTTCGTGCATATTAATTTAGTTCCATCAACAGTAATTGGGTGACAAAACTTATCATCACCTGATTTTATCATTGTTATAGTTTCCATAATTGAATGAACCATTTTTTTTGTTTCATCGATGTCAAATTCATTCAAATCAGAAATTTCTGCCTCAATTCGAAAAGTTCTCGTGTCCTTTGTTATTTCAAAATTTTTAAAAATAAATTTACTCATAAAATTTCTATTATTTTTAAATTTTCAACTTGATTTTGATTACATTCTGCTAAGTAGCAGCGACCAATGGTCAATTCTATTGTATTGGGTTTTACAATTTTCGCTTTTATTTCTTTGTCAAAATCGCTATTTAGGTTATCAAGTAAGATAAAAGCCAAAATCTTTTCATCATCAATATTTGCTGTTAATCTGAATACTATTTTTCTCATATTTTATTAGGTTTTATAATTTTCTCCAAAAATAATTATCAATTTCCATTTCCATTTCAAAAATTATTCCTAATTTAGGCGTGTTAAAACTAATTTAGGCAT
>CAZHLZ010000547.1:0-1858 GCA_964532475.1 uncultured Chitinophaga sp. | reverse complement strand
TTTTATTTAGTTTCATGATAGAAATTCAATTTTCTTTTTTTTTTTATATTTTATTTTTTGTCAATAACAAGAAAGATTCATTCTACTTTATGAGAAAACTTAAATCTAAAAAAATATATGAAAAACAAAAACAATTCAAAAAGCAAAAGTGTTATCAATTGCATCCTATTAATTGCAGTGTTCTGTAATTATTCAACTTTATTAGCACAATTCGGTTGGGAAACATTGTACAACACTTCTCAAACAACTTTCGGAAGAAAAGGATGTTTGAAACAGGATTCTTTACAAAGCTTGGCTTCAACCGGTAGGACAAAGACCACTGGATGTGTTCCCCAGGCTTATTTAATGGAGACAGATATTAGAGGAGTGGTAAATTGGACAGTAAGTTTGGGTGATCAGGACTACTATTTTGAAGGGTTAAGCGTAAAGCCTACTGTTGATGGTGGATATGTAGTGGTTGGAAAAACAACAAAAAATCAGTCTTTCCAGGGACCTCCAACAGGATCAGACTGTGACGAATACATTCCATATTACAATGCGTTCATTGCATATTATAACCATAATTCACCATGGTTGAACTGGACACAGGTATTTGGGAATGAAAATCTCAATGACTATGCGACTGAAGTTATACAAGATTCTGCAGGAAATTTTGTTGTAACAGGAATTGCTGAAGAATGTTTTTCCGGGACCTGCTTAAGCAGCAGTCCCTTCGTCAATAAAGCCGGTTACAAAAATTCCAAGGTGTTATTCAGCGTTTTTAGTTCAATTGGAACAAATCTGATTAATAGAGCATATGGATTTGACAGTAGCAGTTATGAGGCTAGAAATATTATGCAGGCATCTAATGGTGATATAATCATCACTTCTTCTGTCAGACCGTATAATTTTAATATTGTAGGGTTTCTACCCTATTTCCACACCACTAATTTATTGCAATTTTCAGGAGCATATACTTTTCTTAATTCACATATATATGGCACTCATTTTACCAATGACAGAAAACCTTTTCAAACGATAGAAACACCTACAGGTTTTTTAATAGGGGGTGAGGAACTGAATATTCAACAAGACGCTGTTTGGAGCTATTTAGTATATACAGATCTCAATTTTAATCCACTTGGTTTTGGATCAATTAGAAATATTGGATACCAAGGCAAAGTTGTGCTGAGAGACATTGAAATAATTGATTCGTTTAATTACTTGATCACCGGCGATTATTTTGATTCTACAAATGTTGCATTTGAAAATGATTTTTTTGCAATGAAAATAAGATGGGATGGAGCACAATTTTATAGTGTAAACAGTACTGTTTCTAATGGGAATGTCGCTCATTACAATCAAAATAATGAAAAACATGCCAATACCATTGAATATTATAATGAAGATGGAAATTTAAGATTTCATTTATTCGGAAATTCAAAGAATTCAGTTACAAATTTTGATCAAGCTTATTATGTAGATGTAGATATAAATCTGCAAAGTGGTTGTGAGCTTTGGGATTCTGTTGATATAGGGAATATCTGGATGGAATATTTTATAGATTCAGTAGGATATGATACTTTACAAATAATGACTCCATTTATGATTGACAGTTTAGAAATGTTGAGATTCCCTGTTTGCGATAATTATCCATATTTTGTTGTTGAAAACGGTAATGGTTCTGAACAAAAAATCACGAATTTAAGTGGTGAGACTATCGAGAATGGGATACATGTTTATCCCAATCCTACTGGTAAGGAGTTAATAATTAGGTTTGATGGTACAGCTTTAAATGGAAATGAAGTTACTTTAAAAATTTATAGTTCTTCTGGAATACTTGTTAAGGAAATTAATGGTATTCAAATTAAAGATGCAA
>CAZHLZ010000546.1:0-1861 GCA_964532475.1 uncultured Chitinophaga sp. | reverse complement strand
ACTTTTTGTGAAAGGTGCCAGATTTACGTTTTCTAGGCACAATTGATTGGACAAACAAACTAATTTTTAAAAAAATAATTTAGCAGTAAAAGTGAGTTTAAAATTAAAAAAATAATAAGGAATAAAAAAAATTATGGTAAAAAAGAAAATATACATTAATTTAGCGGATTAAGAAGACACAATTGAATGAAAATTTTTAGTCAAATAGGGAAATATTTTTTGATGCTTTGGATTATTTTTTCCAAACCAGATAAATTTCGAGTTTTCTGGAAAAGGACTTTTGATGAAATCCAAATTATTGGTATAAATTCACTCCCAATAGTTGCTCTGATGTCCTTTTTTATGGGAGCTGTAATTGCATTGCAAACTGGATCCAACATGGATACACCCTGGTTACCTGAATATACCATTGGATACATTACCCGTTCCAGTACAATTTTGGAGTTTTCACCAACCATGATATCTCTGATTTTAGCAGGAAAAGTAGGATCTAATATTTCATCTGAAATTGGAATGATGCGCGTGACAGAACAAGTTGACGCCTTGGAAATAATGGGTGTTAACTCTCTAAATTACTTGGTGTTACCAAAAATTACCGCTGCCATGGTTTTCTTTCCTGTATTGATTGTTTTTTCAATGGGCTTGTGTCTTTTTGGGGGTTGGATCGCATTGATTGCTACAGATTTGTCATCAACAGATTCGTATGTTTTTGGTTTACGTTCCTTCTTTAAAGTAAGCGACATTACTTATGCTTTAACAAAAACGGTTGTTTTTGGATTTTTGATTGTTTCAATTGCTTCATTTTATGGCTATTACACAAAAGGAGGAGCAATCGACGTTGGGAAATCTTCTACGCAAGCGGTGGTAAGTAGTTCCATTTCAATTTTATTGGCAAATTTTTTAATCACTCAAATGTTCTTGTTGAAATGATTGAAGTTAAAATGGTCAATAAATCCTTTGGGAAACATCAAGTTTTGGAAAATGTTTCTGCTAAATTTGAAAAGGGAAAAGTAAACTTAATAATTGGTGCATCTGGACAAGGAAAATCCGTGCTGGCAAAATGTATTGTTGGACTTCACGAAGTAGACAATGGTGAAATTTTGTACAATGGAAGCAACATTGTAAACATGGAAAACGCGCAGCGTCGTGATATTAGAAAGGAAATTGGAATGTTGTTTCAAGGTTCTGCTCTTTTTGATTCCATGACAGTACAAGATAACATTATGTTTCCACTTACCATGTTTTCTAAAATGACCAAAGGTGAAATGCTTGACCGTGTGAACTTTTGTTTGGAGCGAGTAAATTTGGCAGGAAGAAATAATCTTTATCCGGCAGAATGTAGTGGTGGAATGCAAAAACGTATTGCCATTGCGCGTGCCATTGCGATGAATCCGAAGTATTTATTTTGTGATGAACCAAACTCTGGATTAGATCCACAAACATCTATTTTGATTGATGAATTAATTAAGGAAATCACCTACGAATTTGATATTACGACAATCGTAATTACGCATGATATGAATTCCGTAATTGAAATTGGTGACACCATTAATTTTATTTACCAAGGAAAAAACTGGTGGCAAGGTGATTCGAAATCAATTATAAAATCAGACAATAAAGAGGTGACAGACTTCGTTTTTGCTTCTGAATTTATGAAAACGATTCGTGAAAATTTAAGGAATATTTAGCTTTAGGAAAAACCCAAAAATCAAGCAGTTTTGCGCATAAAAATGGCTACAGAAAAATTCCATAGCCAAATTAAAACTAATTTTTGCAAGAAAACGCCACTACCAATAATAACAAGAGCCCAAGAATTTTTATTTTATTTCTGCTTAACATACACATGTTTGCAAAGGTACAT
>CAZHLZ010000545.1:0-1861 GCA_964532475.1 uncultured Chitinophaga sp. | reverse complement strand
AATAATCTTAAGCAACGCTTGTTGAACTCCTTCGCCAGAAACATCGCGGGTGATAGAAGGATTGTCACTTTTTCGAGCAATTTTGTCAATTTCGTCAATAAAAACAATACCTCTTTGTGCTGCTTCTACGTTAAAATCAGCGGCTTGCAACAAACGAGATAAAATGCTTTCCACATCTTCTCCCACATAACCTGCTTCTGTCAGTACAGTTGCATCGGCGATACAAAAAGGAACATTCAACATTTTAGCAATTGTTTTTGCCAACAAAGTTTTTCCTGTTCCAGTTCTACCAACCAAAATTACATTCGATTTTTCAATTTCGATTTCGTCTTTAGAAACCTTCTGATTTAATCGTTTGTAATGATTGTAAACAGCTACAGCCAAAACTCTTTTTGCATCCTCCTGACCAATCACGTATTCATCCAAACGCGATTTGATTTCAATTGGTTTCAATAATTTTAAAGCTTCTTCGCTTTTGCTAACAGGCTTTGTATTTGTATGAAATTCTTCCTGAACAATAGTGTAACCTTGAGTAATACAACTTTCACAAATATGACCAGATAATCCGGCAATTAAAATACCAACTTGATTTTTAGGTCGTCCGCAAAACGAGCAAGATGTTTCTTTTTTTGACATGCTACAAAATTACATATTTTTCTCGGAATATGGTTAAATGTTAAGTCAAAAATATCTTGAAATATTGATTAGAACTTTATTGCAAAGCCAAATTAATGAATAGGTGAAGAATGTAATTGCCCTTTAATAAACAATCACCCAGTTGATTTTATTGCATTTACTTATAATGTTTTTCGGCATGGTTTTTATTTCATTTCGACAAGCTCAATGTGGCACGACAGGCTCAATAACCACAAAAACAAATGCCAAAAAACAAGTAACTTAAAACATTTACAAAGATTAAGGTAACTGTGGTAATTATCTTTCTTTAGAAACATGTGATACCTACGGCATCATATCATCAAAACAAAGATAAACCGAAGAAATTAATTGTTTTTCACCAAAAAAAAATTGTTATCTCCTTAACTTTTGGTTATTTTGGGCAATTCAAAAGAACGAACATTTACTTTTTCTTCGCAACCACTTTTTTCTTTGCCGCAGGTTTTTTGGCTGCTGCTTTTTTAACAGCTGGCTTAGCTTCCGTAGTTTTTTTCGCGGCTGCACCTTTCTTAAATCCGCCTTTTTTTGCAACGGGCTGAGAAGCAGCAATTTCAAGACATTCAGCTAAGGTTAGTTCTTCTGCTTTGGCAGTTTTTGGCAATTTAAAATTATCTTTTCCAATTTTCAAATAAGCTCCCCAACGACCATTCAACAATTGAACATCTGCATTTTCAGGGAAAACCTTGATGATTTTATTGGCGTCATCAATCTTTTTTGTTTCAATGATTTCAATAGCACGGGCCAAATCCACCGTCATTGGATCGTCTTCTTTTTTCAAAGAAATAAAAGCCTTCCCATGTTGCAGATAAGGTCCAAAACGACCAACATTTGCCTTAATTACCAAATCTTCATATTCACCAACTGTTCTAGGTAATTTAAATAATTCCAAGGCATCATCCAAAGTAATTGACTGAATCGATTGCTCTTTTCTCAAGGATGCAAAAGCAGGTTTTTCACCATCTTCTTTTTCATCACCAACTTGAACCATTGGGCCAAATCTACCAATTCTAACAATAATTCTTTTGCCCGAAACAGGATGAAAACCAAGTTCCCTCTCCCCTGTTGCACGATCTGAATTATCCAAGGTATCTTGAACTGTGTCATGAAATGGTTTGTAGAAATCATGAATCATTTTTGTCCATTCCATCATTCCTTGTGCAATTTCATCAAATTGTTCCTCCACTTT
>CAZHLZ010000544.1:0-1869 GCA_964532475.1 uncultured Chitinophaga sp. | reverse complement strand
TCAAGGCCACCTATATGAACTGGACAGAGAAGTAAGCTATTGAAAGGGCGAATTATTCTTTAAAAAGAGGTTTACCAAGATAAATTCTCATTGATAAAATAAAAAAATGAGGCTGTCTCAAAAGGGCAGCCTCGTTTTTTTATTGAGTTGAAAAAAAACATTTTTAGGGTTTTGTTTTTATAAAAACTTTGAAAAATGAAGATATAATTCAAAAAAGCAATCTATTTCAAGCTGCTTTTGCCATTTTTTTGAGATTATGGGCAATGGCGAGAATGCCGATTTCTACTTCGACCTTAGTTTTTCCTCGAAGCATAAAGCGTTTAAAGTTTTTGTTGTGTTTGAGCTCTGCAAAAACAGGTTCAACATCGTGACATCGCTGTTTTCGGAGTTTGATGCCTTTTTTGGTATTGAGTAGTTTGAAAACCCTTTCCCTGATTTTTGCCAGCTTCGGATTGTTTTGAGAAGTGGTTATTTGTCCCGATTTTTGATCTTTTCTGAAGTAATTGTATTTAACATAAGATTTTATTTTCTTGTTTTTCAGTAGGTTATAGTTTTCTTCCGAACCGTAGCCTGCATCGGCAACGAGTTCTTTCGGAACTTTATGATAGCTGTCTTCAAAACCTTTTAAATGAGACTCCAGGGTTTTGGTATCCGTAGGATTGGGATGGATGGAATAATGTAAAATAAATTGTTTATTCGTAGAAATCTGTAGATTGTAGGCGGGTTTGAGTTGTCCGTTTCGCATATGATCCTCTTTCATCCGCATAAAAGTAGCATCTGTATCGGTCTTGGAATAAGAGTTTCTTGCTTTTAAAATCGCCTGTTGCTTTCTATATTTATCCAAATTGTTTGCCCAGTTTTTCTTGGCATAATTCAGTTTCTGGCGAACTTTCGAAGGTATTTTTTTATCCTTCAACACCTCGTTGATCTTGTCGATGGTTTGTGTTACTTTTTCGGAATCAATCTCCTTAAAATCGATATTTTCAGTGTTTTGAAGCTCTTCTTTTGCCACACTTTCTGCATAATTCCATAGTTCTTCCAGTTGCTCTGCAATTCTTACCTTATGTTTCTTGATGGCTCTTCCCCAAACAAAAGTATAGCGGTTGGCGTTGGCCTCTATCTTGGTACCATCTACAAAAGTGGTTTCCAGGCTTACCAGGCCTTCCTTTTCCAAAAGCAAAACAATTTGTGTAAAGATGGCTTTTACTTCACCCTTTAATCGTTCACTACGGAACCTGTTCAAAGTATTATGATCAGGACGGCTCATCGCCGAAAGCCACATAAAATGGATGTTTTCCTTCAATGCCTGTTCCATTTTCCGGCTTGAATAAATGTTACTCAAATAGCCATAAATCAACACTTTCAAAAGCATTTTCGGGTGGTAAGATGATGTTCCTCCAGGTTTGTAGGTTTTGATCAAGTTTTTAATATCCAAACCATCGATGATGTTTGAAACTATTTTCACAGGATGCTTTTCATCAATCAACTCCGACAAATTCGGAGGAAAAAGCAAATTTTGTTTGGGATTGTAATCTTTAAAGACTACTTTTGACTTAGTTAACACACAGCAAATTACACAATTTGTAACTATTAGGAAAGCCTAGGCTTCCCTTTTTTGCATAAAAAAGGCTATCTCGCTTTTGAGACAGCCTCTTTTGTTGTTTTATAGAATGACTGTGTTTGTATTTACTCGTCATATTTAGTCTTGTTTCGTCATAAAAAAAATTCCCTATTTTTCTCCTCGAAATATTTTGCGCTAAAAAACAGAGTGAAACCTGTTATCTGTTGCCGAATTTTTGTATTTTTATTAAAAAGATTGATGCTTTTAGTTAATTTATTGATTTTCAATATTTTAACTTTGAAAATTGT
>CAZHLZ010000543.1:0-1902 GCA_964532475.1 uncultured Chitinophaga sp. | reverse complement strand
GGAGTCCGGAAAGCCCACATGACTGCAAGGAAGAGGACTTGCAGGCGCAGGCGGTTAAGGCGCCCAAAGAAAAAAACTAGATATTTTACAACACAAATTATTTATTGCCTCTGCTTGAAATAATGCGTAAAACTAAATCCGAATGAAAAAAAGCGGGTAATTCTTGATTTTTCTGCTTCGGAATATTCGTTTAATTGATATAAGCCAATTTTTTGTGGTGAAAAACCAAAATTTTGAAAGGAATAAGCCAAAGTCCATTTGTAGGATGAACGATGATCGGCGCTTAAAGCAAAGGAAAAATAGGGCTCAAAAAATGGTTCAGTAATTTTAACTCTTGTTGCCAAGGAGTCAGAATGAATGTTTGCAAAAGTATATCCAGCCTTGATTCCGTAATCAAAACCAATTCTTTCGGAATAAAATTTTTCTATGGCAATTTTCAAATGCGCATTGTAGAGGTTCATTCCTCCCAAAATTTGCGGAGTGATTTTAAAACGATTGACACTAAAATAGGTGTAATTTCCGCCAAGACCAATATTTATGTGATTTTTGAAAGCGTATTGATAGGAAACGGAAGTACGCACAAAACCCTGCATGATATCTTTAAATGCCTTATTGGCAACACTTACTGGTAGCGCAAAATCTATTGTGTATGAATGTTTTGGCTCAATGACACGGTAAAACGTTTCTTCATCGTCCTGGCTAAATGCAAGAATGTGAATTGACATTAAAAAAAATACAAATAGCTTTTTCACCTTTTATTTTTAGGTAAAGTTAAAGATTTTATTCATTTTTGAGAAAATGTTTTTCAGATTTTGCTCAAATTTTGACTTCTTGCATCAAGTCGAAATGAAAATTGACTGAAAATTTATTGATTTTGTGTACTTTTGTCCGTATTAATTATCGTCCACATGAACCAAGTTATTCCAATAGATTTAGGCTTAATTGATTACAAAGAAGCTTGGGATTTTCAAGAAAATTTATTTCAAAAAACAATTCAAGAGAAAATTAATCTTCGAAATGGAGTAAGTGAAGTAAAAACTAAAAATTATCTTATATTTTGCCAACATCCACATGTATATACCTTGGGGAAAAGTGGCTCTGTTGATAATTTATTACTGTCTGAAAATCAATTACTTGAAAAAGAAGCGGGTTTTTATCAAATAAATAGAGGGGGAGATATTACCTATCATGGCCCCGGTCAATTGGTGGTTTATCCAATTTTTGACTTAGATTATTTTTTCACTGATATACACAAATACATGCGTTATTTGGAAGAAGCGGTGATTCAAACCTTAGCTGAATTTGGAATTGTTGGTGAAAGATATCCTGAATTTACTGGAGTTTGGCTGGATCCAACTGGTCCAAATGCCCGAAAAATTTGTGCTATGGGAGTAAAATGTTCACGCTGGGTAACTATGCATGGCATTGGATTCAATATAAATTCCGATTTAAGCTATTTTTCTAACATTATTCCTTGTGGAATTGATAATAAATCCGTAACTTCCTTGAAAAATGAATTAGGTAAAGAAGTTGAAATGGAAAAAGTAATTTCAATTTTAAAAGAAAAATTATCTAAATTATTTGATTTTGAGTTTGTTACTGAAGAGTAACTAATAATTTATTATTCATTTAAAAAGGACACAGATGAAAAAAATAAAAACAATCCTAAAAAGATTAGGTCAATTTTTGGTTTTATTGATCATCTTGGCGAACCTATTTATTGTTTTAAGCGGAAGATTTTATTTGTACAAAGGGATTTTTTATACCTACTTACATGGTAGAACGGGACCAAGCATTTATGATAAAGATATTTACGCATCTATACTTGTTAAAAAGACTGAAAACAGACAAAAATGGGCCGTAAAAAATTCAAAAAATGTACTTTCTAAACAGGAGGAAAAT
>CAZHLZ010000542.1:0-1908 GCA_964532475.1 uncultured Chitinophaga sp. | reverse complement strand
ATTACAGCTCTAAGAGCAACAACGTATCCATTTTCAGATACGAATAGAACCTTTGCCATTTATAGCTTAGAATATAAAAACAATCAATTAAATGCAGCGGATAGCTTTTTAATAAGACCTCAAGACTACTTACCTGATTCCTTAAGACAATTAAAAAATATAGGTGAAATGATGCGATCAGGGATACAAAGAGCCTACATTTCAAGAAATAGAGATTATGTAATAACCAATTTCAATGTACAGGTTATATATAATTCCATTACTATATTTAACAGAAATATTTTATTCAAGACAAGAATTGATCCGAATACACTGAAATATTTTGGCAGTCCTCAAATTGTATTCGATTATGCGGGAACTGATATGAGTATTTCAAAGAAAACAGGGGTAGAGTACAAAATAAAAAGTGATAATTGTAAGTCAATTTTTTCTCCTAACGATTCTATTATTTATTTACATTTACAAGAAGATCAATTTCAGAATGGTAAAATCATAGATTCAAAATTAAAAGTATTAGCTTGGAAATTTAAATCTGAAAGTTTGATCTATGCAAAGTCAATTTATACTATCAATCTAATTAATAATAAACCTATAATTTTAAACTCTTCAATCAATCCATACGGAGGTTTAACCATCTATCATGATAGTGCACAGAATAGAATTCAAAAATTTATTCATTATGAAAATGCCAATAACCCATTTTCAGGTATCAAAAAAGTTCAATTTTTCAATACTTCCTCTACAGGAGTATTATCTAATCCTAAGCACTACGCATACGATTTTGTGAGAGCAGTTGCTGATTCAATCATTTACAAGGATTGCGGCGCATATATTTCAATTAAGAATAAAAGCGATTTGAGTAATGGAATTTCTGAATTTAAGTGGTACCTAGGTAAGAAAGAAAAAAACATTCAATTTGATAGTTTTTATACATATGATTTACCAGCACAATTTATCAAAGAATCCGGAACCTATATTTTTAAGCTTCATGGAAGAACTTATAAGGGTAGTGGTTATTCTGAATGGTTTATAGATACCATATTTATTAATATTCCAAAAAATCCAGGGGTTCAATTTTATGCCAAAGACTCAGTTGTTTGTAGATATAGTGCATTATCATTCCTAAATTTCAGTTATTCAATTGATTCATCAAATATCAATAACTATTTATGGCATTTTGGAGATGGGAAAACAAGCATAGTCAGAAACCCAATTCATAGTTATCAAACACCGGGCGTGTATTCTGTTAGCTTATTTTATAGCAATGGATTTTGTGATAGCACGCTTGTAAAAAATCGATATATCCATGTTGTAGATGCTCCAAAACCGGGTTTTAGTGTTAATTCCAAGCAAGGATGTT
Source organism: uncultured Chitinophaga sp. (assembly GCA_964532475.1). Lineage (GTDB taxonomy): Bacteria > Bacteroidota > Bacteroidia > Flavobacteriales_D > Crocinitomicaceae > M2408. The sequence continues at coordinate 548 of CAZHLZ010000542.1, read as the reverse complement.
CACCGTTTACTGTGAAGTTTTTGGACACAGTTAAATTGAATGTCAAACAAAAGGATTATTTCTTTTCAGATGTGAATTTATGGGAAAATATTGAAATTAATAATCCAATCTTTACACATACTTTTAAAAAGGCTGGAGTATACAAAGCTGTGCAAAGATTGACAGGATTTACCGGTTGCATAATACAAACAGATTCTGTAATTTTTAACATTTCAAGAGGATTGACTAGCTTAGATACAACTCATGTAATTAATGCTACAATTGAGAATAAAAGTACTTTAATCTATTGGAATAGACAAGATGCTGCCATTAAGTACCAAATCCTTAAGAATGGTATAAATTATTTTCAAACAATAGATACATTTTTTAATGAATCTATCCCTTATATTCACGATATTGTGTACAATGTGGTTGGAATAGATAGCTGCGACAACTTTTGTACTGTAGGGCGTGAAGGAAAACCGATTCTATTAGAAGGGAAAACAGTAGAAAATAATGAAGTCGAATTTATTTATTTTTCTCCATATCTTAAGTGGCCGACACCCAAT
>CAZHLZ010000541.1:0-1910 GCA_964532475.1 uncultured Chitinophaga sp. | reverse complement strand
AAGAGAATTCTTATGTTGCGGAAGAACAAAGTCCGTATGGGAAAGAATTTGTTGAGAAGATTAAAGATAGGGCTGAAAATGATAACTTTATAACAATTGACCCAAAAACAATATGGGAAGATTTATAGTTAAAATCTCAGAAAAGGCACTTGACGAAATTAAAGAACACAAACGTGCTGGTGATAAGGCAACAAACAAGAAGATTCAAAAAATTTTGCTAGAACTTGAAATTAACCCACTTGTTGGAACAGGAAACCCTGAACCCTTAAAATACAATCTCAATGGCTATTGGTCAAGACGCCTTAACAAAAAGAATAGATTAATTTATGAGGTAAAAGATGAATATGTAACAGTATTGATTTTTTCCGCCAAGGGACATTACTCAGATAAGTAAGTTTGCTTTTTAGAGAATTTATTTTTTTACGATTTTTCTTTTCATTGTAAGTCAATTTTAGTTCAAAAGTTTCTTCAAATAAATTTTACTTCTTAATTTTAACACTTGCAAAACCTAAAAAATAGTTTTAATTTTGTGTAAATACATTTTTTCATGACAACTTTTACTGTAAACGAAAATAGCAAGGCTGCTAAAGCGTTTTTAGCTTTCATAAAAACATTATCTTTTGTGGAAATCAAAGAAGAGAATTCTTATGTTGCGGAAGAACAAAGTCCGTATGGGAAAGAATTTGTTGAAAAAATGAAGTTAGCTCAAGAACAAATAAAGGATGGAAAAGGAATTGTAGTAGATCCAAATGATGTATGGGGAAGTTTAGGATTGAAGTGATGCCTATTGCTAAAATTGATATTGAAAAACATATCAAATCTGGCGACAAATCTACCATCAAGAAAATAAATACGATTTTAATAGAATTAACAAACTCTCCTTATACTGGAATCGGAAACCCTGAAGCCTTGAAACATGAGTATACTGGGTTTTGGTCACGAAAAATAAACAAAAAAGATAGATTGATTTATCAAGTGCATGAAGACATTGTTACCGTTTATGTTCTTTCTGCCATGGGGCATTATAAAGATAAGTAGGATTGCTCTTAAAAAATTATTCTTTCACGATTTTCTGAGTTTGTATCAGCACTTTATCCTGAAAAATACTCAAGAAGTAAATACCACTTTCTAATTGACTCACATCAATCTTTGAATTGACTTCCCCGTATAAGATTATTTTACCCGAAAAGTCTGACAATTGAAAATCTAAGTCAAGCTGATTTTCTTTAATAAAAATAAAATCTCTGCTTGGATTTGGATAAATGATTAATTTGATTCTTGCATCAATTTCCAAAGTGGAGAGTGTCATGAATTCATTTCCGCAATCAAAACTTTGACCTGCAATAAAACCTGCCCCACCTTGATTGACAAAACTTGCCCCAGCTCCATGAATTCTAGCTCCTTTTGTTGCCTTAGATTGTTGGGATGCAATTTGAAATAAATCTCCACCGAAAATATCTAAGCTATCTACCCAGAAAAACCCATAAACATCCATTTTATTATATACATACAATAAATGCTGTCCACAAATTCCGCCTCGTAAATCTATTCTGAAATATCCATGAGCGGACAAAATGGTATCAAAAGTGATACGATGATTCACAAAAACGGAATCAGAAAAGGTATAAGCTGGTACATCTCCATTTTGCCAAGTAGCAGGATTATTCCAATCACCAGTAGAAATTGATACATGCTTTTGAGTGTAAATAAATGAACTCAAAGTAAAAAAGGTTAATAAAAGGAAATTTCTCATTTGACCAAAGGTACAAAAAAATCCAAATTAAAATAATTCTGTCACATTTCCGCCAATTTGTCAGTAAATAACAATATTTTTCTCCCTACAATATCCAAAATGTCATTTTTTGGACTAAAATTTTGGATGGCATATTAATTGACTAAACAAATGAAAA
>CAZHLZ010000540.1:0-1914 GCA_964532475.1 uncultured Chitinophaga sp. | reverse complement strand
ACATTCCATTCACCATTTTCATTAGGCTCAGCCACACGAATAATTCCCTTATCAATTTCTTCAATCACATGCTCGATTGCTTTAATTGTTTCTGTTTCTTTTAATAATTCTCGGTTTTCCCAAGCTTTTTCAATAATTGATCTCATATTTTTTATTTTAGACATAAGACTTCGAGACATAAGACCGCTACGCTTAAAGACTCAATTTTAATTTATTCTATCTCAACTCTTCACTACAATTTCGACTTACTTCGACAGGCTCAGCACAAGTCGCCCAATCTCCGTTAAATTATTCTTTACTCTTAACTACTAACTACAAACTAATAACTACTAACTAAACTCACAATTCTCTCTTGGCAAACTCCCACAAAACTACTCCAGCGCAAACAGAAACATTCAAACTATGCTTAGTTCCAAATTGTGGAATTTCAATTACGTAATCACTCAAATTAATTGCTCCCTGATTCACACCATCTACCTCATTTCCAAATATCAATGCAATTTTTTGATGAGGGATTTTTTCTTCAATTTCATGCAATAAAACGGTATTTTCAGTCTGCTCAATACTTGCAACCAAGATGTTTTTTTCTTTTAATTCAGAAATTAGATCAACAATGGACGTTCTATGTTCCCATTCAATTGATTCCGTTGCTCCCAATGCGGTTTTATGAATTTCCTTATGTGGAGGCTGCGCAGTAATACCGCACAAATAAATTTTTTCAACATTAAAAGCGTCTGCCGTTCTAAAAAATGAACCTATGTTGTTTAAACTCCGAATATCGTCTAAAATTAAGATAAGTGGGAACTTTTTTTGAGCCTTGAATTCCTCTTCCGAAACTCGCTCTAATTCCCAAAGTTTAAGTTTTTTGTTCATTATGTTGATAATATTCCTCCGTTTAATTATGCAAACTTAATCTTTGTAATTAATTTTACACAACATTTTTTTTAAAAAATCTCATTTTGTCCAAAGAAAAAACTGAAAAAGCCGAAAAAGCTGTTGCTGAAACTCCCTTGATGAAGCAATACAATCAAATTAAAGTAAAGCATCCACAAGCCTTATTACTTTTTCGTGTTGGAGATTTTTATGAAACTTTTGGAGAAGATGCTGTAAAAACAGCACGTACGCTTGGAATTGTTTTGACAAAACGAAGAAATGGGGATTCACACATCGAATTGGCAGGTTTTCCGCACCATTCACTCGAAAATTATTTACCAAAATTAGTCAGAGCTGGATTTCGTGTTGCTGTTTGCGACCAATTGGAAGACCCAAAAATGACAAAAACCATCGTAAAGCGAGGTGTCACGGAATTGGTTACTCCAGGCATTTCTTTTAACGATCAAGTTCTTGATTCTAACAAAAATAATTTCTTGTGCTCCATTCATTTTGGAAAAGAAATCCACGGAATATCTTTTTTAGATGTCTCCACAGGTGAATTTTTAATTGCGCAAGGAAACTTAGATTACATCGACAAATTAATACAAGGTTTTGAACCAAGTGAAATCGTTTTTCAAAAGAAAAATTCGACTTTGTTTAAAGAGAGTTTTGGAGAAAAATATTACACTTTTAGATTAGAAGATTGGGCTTTTAATGAAGATTTCGCGCAAGAATCTTTAACCAAACATTTTGGGACAAAAAATTTAAAAGGTTTCGGAATTGAAGATTTAACGCAAGGAATTACTGCCGCTGGCGCGATTTTTCATTATTTATCTGAGACACAACACGAACGCATCGCTCACATTACCTCCATTTCTCGCATCGAAGAAGATCGTTTTGTGTGGTTGGATCGTTTTACAGTGAGAAATTTGGAATTAATTCATTCACCGCATGAAAATGCAACAACCCTAATTGATGTCATCGATCGGCATGGATCGTGGCGCCCCGGCCGACCTGCGCGCGCTCGCCTGGCTGACCGGT
>CAZHLZ010000539.1:0-1921 GCA_964532475.1 uncultured Chitinophaga sp. | reverse complement strand
GGAATAGTTTTTTACACCAATTACAATAGTGATAAAGGAAAAGCTGTAGAAGTAAATAATAAAGTTCACGTCTTAATTTTCTGGCCAGAATTGGAACGTCAAATTCGTATTTCAGGATTAATTGAAAAAGTTCCAGCAGAAATAAGTGACGAATATTTCACTTCTCGGCCTTATGGAAGTAAAATTGGTGCTTGGGCATCCCATCAAAGTGAAAAATTAAGTTCTCGCCAAGAATTGGAAGACCGAGTGCATGAATTCGCCAAAAAATTCCCAACGGATGTGCCACGACCACCGCATTGGGGCGGATATTTGGTAAAACCTTTGAAAATTGAATTTTGGCAAGGAAGACCTTCTCGTTTACACGACAGAATAGTGTATGAAAAACAAGAAAATTCGTGGTCAATTTTTAGAATCAATCCTTAAGAAATGTTTGATTTAGAACCTTATATTTTTACCCTTTCCAATGGGATTCGTGTTGTCTATGTGCATGCGCCAGCTCAAGTTGCACACTTAGGTGTGACAATTTTAGCAGGTTCAAGATACGAAAATAAAGGAGAAGAAGGATTAGCTCATTTTTTGGAACATTGCATTTTTAAAGGCACAAAAAAACGTCGAAGTTTACACATTTTATCACGTTTAGATTCTGTTGGCGGCGAATTAAATGCTTATACAACGAAGGAAGAGATTTGCGTTTATGCCTCATTTACAAAAGAATACATTAGAAGAAGTTCAGAATTAATTTCAGATATCATCTTAAATTCAACTTTTCCACCAAAGGAAATTGAAAAAGAAAAGGAAATTATTTTAGATGAAATTAATTCCTATTTGGACGCTCCAAGCGACAAGATTTTTGATGATTTTGAAGAACATCTATTTAAAAATCATGAACTTGGAAATAATATTTTAGGAACAAAAGAATCTGTCAGTTCCTTTACACAGCAAGATTTATTGAATTACGTGCATCGTTTTTTCTTCCCAGAAAATATGGTGATCTCATTTGTTGGAGATATTTCAACCACTAAATTGAAAGCCATTTTGGAAAAAGATTTTGGAAGTTTGAAACATCAAGCTATGATTGTAAAGCCAAGAGATTTTAATTCTTACCAAGCATTTAAGATTCGATCGAAGGAAGCAAATATTCAAGCTCACGGAATTATTGGAGGACTAGCACCAAGTTACAACGATGAACACCGACGCGCAATGACTTTGCTAATCAATGTATTAGGAGGTCCTGCTTTAAACTCTCGTTTAATCCTTTCTATTCGCGAAAAGTACGGATATTCTTATAATATTGAGGCAAACTACTCCCCTTTTGCTGAGACTGGTTATTGGTCAATTTATTTTGGAACGGATCAAAAATACTTGAATAAAACCATCAAATTGATTTACAAAGAATTGAAATTAATTCGAGAAAAATCTTTTACCGAAAGTCAATTAAAAGGAGCAAAAGAACAACTTAAAGGTCATTTGGCTTTATCTTTGGACAGTAATTCTGGAATTATGTTGGGACTTGGGAAAAGTTTGTTGTTGTTTAATCAAATTGACTCCATCCAAGAAATTTATGCAGGAATTGATAAAGTGACTGTTCAAGATTTACAAGAAGTTGCTGCTAAATATTTTGACGAATCGAACATTTCTGAATTGATTTTTGAGTTAGAATAACAATGTTTTTTCTAACAATTATGATCTTATTCGTAACATTTTAACTTTGAAAGGCTAATCTTTATAAATCCTCATTATATTTGTGTTAAAATAGGTTCTTGATTTTGAGTTACTTAAAAATAAAATCCTATTTCGCAATCATTTATATTCATTAATATTAGAGGATGAAAACTGAAAAGGTAAATTTAGAGTCAATATCTCAAGAAAAATTTTTTAATCTTTGGGAAAATTATCCTGCTGAAAATAGGCTGGATCAATC
>CAZHLZ010000538.1:312-1929 GCA_964532475.1 uncultured Chitinophaga sp. | reverse complement strand
TATTCATTTCGTTTCAAATGGTGCAGGCACAGCAAGTGCAATGGGCATCTAAACTTATTAAATTTTCATCAGATTTAGGAGGCAAACAAAACGGAGTAAAACGCATTTTGGGTAGACCCGATGCTTTTCCTCAAGGGGGAAGTAGTCCAAATGCTTGGTGTCCCAAAGATGCATTAAAAGGTAGAGATTATGTTGAGGTAGGTTTCGAAAAACCACAATCTGTCAAGCAAGTTGCCGTTTTTGAAAATCTAAATGCAGGATGCGTATCCCAAATTATGGTTGATACAGGATCAGGAAAGTATGAAACGGTTTGGGCTCGAAAACGAGACTGGAAAACACCAACATTTAAATCTACAATTCCTGCCGATCACAATTATTATTTCAAAAGAAAGAGAAGAAAAATACAAGAAGCTCCGGATGTTATTAATCCTGGAATTGAAAATGCTATATTGGATAATACTGTTTCTAATGTTGTCGCGGTTCGAGTCGAATTTAACTTTGCCTTATTACCTGGTCAAAAACAAGTTGACGCCATTGGAATATCGGATTCAGAGCTTCCGATTCAAGCCCAAATAAACACAATAACGACCTTTGAAAATTTGGGTACTAGTACGTTAATCTCTTTTGGAGCTATTGAAGTTTCCACACCAACACTTTCTAAAAACGGGAATGAGCTTTGTTTTACGGACAATGGTCAGGATAAGGAACAAATTTATGTTTCAACTAAAGAGGCAAATGGAAAATGGGGAGAACCCATTCTGCAAACTGCTTTGAATGAAAACGAGATGTATAATTATGTGGAATATTTTGGAAATGATTTTGTTCTTCGTGGAGGTTCGGAATATCAAAAAGGAACTGGTGAAACGGGATTTACATTTTTAGACAAAACAAATGAGGGATATGCCAATCCTAAAAAAATAAAAATTGCTGCCTACAACAATTATGATGATACAGCCGATGCAACAATTACTGCTGATAAAAAGGTATTGATATTGGGAATTGAAACTGATTTTACACAAGGAGGAGCAGATTTATATTTTACAAATGCTAAAGAAGATGGAACGTATGGATTACTACAAAATATGGGTAAAAATATCAATTCGGCTGCGGATGAGATAACTCCTCAGTTATTGTCGGATACGAAAACTTTATTGTTTAGCTCCAATGGATATAGCAGTTATGGGGATTATGATATTTTCGTTACCCATAGGTTAGACGATACATGGAAAAAATGGTCAGAACCTGTAAATCTTGGTTCTAAAATAAACGGAGAAAATTTTGAGGCTTCTCCCTATTATGATGAACAAAATGAAGTGCTGTATTATACCAAATCAATAGAAGGCCGTTCAAGCCTTTATTCTATAAAAATTTCCAAACTAGAATTGATGCAACTATAACTTCAGTCAATAGGTTTACTTTTATCAAAATACGACTTTTGTCGTATTTTTTTGTTTTCTCAGAAAGCGTTCCTTTGAATAGAACTTCACAATAACCCTAAGATGAAAAATGTTACTTCTCATTATGTCAAGTTTTCTGTTTTATACAACGGAATTTTATCAAATAAACTGATTTGAAAGGAATTGCCACCGAAATAATTGCTTGGGGACCCAAGGATAC
>CAZHLZ010000538.1:0-302 GCA_964532475.1 uncultured Chitinophaga sp. | reverse complement strand
TGATTATCAATTTCAAGATGAGCAATTCAGATTTCCAAAAGAGGATAATGCTTTTAGAAGAGATTATTTTGGAAATGAAATCCAATCTTGAGAATCAAAATCAAAAAATAAAACTCTCTGAAGATTTAAGGTTGAAACTCAAAGCATCGAACGAAACTTTGAATAATTCTATCTTTAATTTGAATTACGAAATTTTTGAAGAGTTGTATTCCAAAAAATAAGTTGAAAATATTTTATTATATTTATACTGTAAAAGTCTTTTATGAAAAAATATTTCTTCTTTTTAATTTTTATATTTTTCA
>CAZHLZ010000537.1:0-1946 GCA_964532475.1 uncultured Chitinophaga sp. | reverse complement strand
AGCTCCCCAAGTAAATCCTGCGCCAAAGGTTGTTAAAATTAAATTGTCGCCTTTTTTTAATTGAGATTCCCATTCGTTGAGGCACAATGGAATTGAAGCAGATGTGGTATTTCCATATTTTTGAATGTTTAACATCACTTTATCCATAGAAACTCCCATGCGATTTGCTGTTGCTTCAATAATTCGTTTGTTTGCTTGATGAGGTGCTAAAAATGCAATATCTTCCGATTTTAAATTGTTTCGATGCATCATTTCCTCAGCTACATCCGCCATTTTTACAACTGCAAATTTAAACACAGATTGACCGTCCATAAAAATAAAATGTTGTTTAGCATCAACCGTTTCGTACGTTGCAGGAATTAAACTTCCGCCTGCGGGATGATACAAAAAGTTTTTACCCGAACCATCGGCATACATTTGGCAATCCATAATTCCTGTTTCATCTTCAGAAGGTTCAAGTAAAACTGCTCCTGCTCCATCACCGAATAAAATGGATGTTTTTCGGCAAGTGTAATCAACAATGCTACTCATTTTGTCGGAACCAATTACCAAGACTTTTTTGTGTTTTCCAGCTTCAATGAAACTTGCTCCCGTGTTGACTGCTGACATAAAACTGGAACAGGCAGCTTGTAAATCAAATCCCCAAGCTTTTGTTGCCCCAATCATATCGGAAACAATATTTGCTGTTGCCGGGTACAAATGGTCAGGAGTTACGGTTGCAACGATGATTAAATCAATTTCTAAAGGTGAAATATTCTTTTTTGACAATAAATTTTTTGCAGCTTCTGCAGCCATAAATGCACTCGCTTTGTCTTTATCTTTTAGAATTCTTCGCTCACTCACACCACAGCGTGACATGATCCATTCGTCTGTGGTATCCACTTGTTGTTCAATTTCTTTGTTTGTAAGTCTGTATTCTGGAACGTACATTCCTAAACCTGTTATTGCTGCTCGTGTTTTCATGCAACAAAGTTAGGTTCATTGATAATTTTGAAAAAAAATATAAATTATTTATTACGATGTCCAAATATTCAATTTGGTTAAAAATTGAAGAAAATACATAAAATTTTTTATCTAACTATTTTATTTATAATAATTAAGAATATTATTTCTAAATTTGTTACACAGTATAAATACGATGTCTAAAAATTATTCTGATCAATTATTCAATCTTATTCACTCTTTGAGTAAGGCTGAAAAACGTTTTTTCAAACTCTATGTTTCACGACTAAAAGACAGTCAAAATAAGAAATTCATTCTGCTTTTCGAGGCCATTGAAAAACAATCAAGTTATGATGAATTGGCAATTTTGATGAAGGTTCGGACTTTGAATCCAAATCAAATTTCGAATTTAAAGGCTCATTTATATAAGCAAATTTTGAAAGCAATTTCCTTGCTAAACACATCCAAAGACGAGACCATACAATTAAAAGAACTGGTAGCATTTGCAAAAATCCTATACAATAAATGTTTGTATAAAGAATGTGTTAAAATGTTGGATAAGGCAAAAGCGATGGCTATGAAGAACAATTTATCCATAATGCTTTTAGAAATATTAGACTTGGAAAAATTGGTTATTCCGAAAACAATAGAAGCTGGAAATGAAGCTCGAGTTAACAATTTGATTAAAACTACAAATTCTGTTACACAAAGTATTAAAAATGGGAATGTTTTTTCAAATTTAGCATTAAAATTGAATGCCTACTATGTGCAAACTGGTTTTGGAAAAACACGGGAAGATTTACGAAATTTGAAACGATTTTTTTATTCAAGTCTACCAAATTTCCAAGAAGATAAATTAACTTTTCAAGAAAAATTGCATTTATACAACGCGTACATTGGCTTCTATTTTTTCAGTCAAAAATTTAAAAAAGGCCTACATTATGCTGAAATCAATGTACAATTATTTGATGATTACCCTGAAATGAAGCAGCATAAATTGGAGC
>CAZHLZ010000536.1:0-1947 GCA_964532475.1 uncultured Chitinophaga sp. | reverse complement strand
ATAGTTTTCTTCTTCGTATACAACGTCATACAATTGTTGTATTTCAGGGAAAGGAGATTCTTCAGCAAAAGCAACACAGTCTTCTACTAAATTTTTTACTCTTTCGTCAATCGCATCAATCTCTGCATCGGTTGCATATTTTTGATCTTTTATCACATCTAAAACTTGGGTGATTGGATCTATTTTTTTGTATTCTTCTACTTCATCTTTTGAACGGTACAATTGAGCATCTGACATGGAGTGTCCTCTGTAACGGTAGGTTTTCATTTCTAAAAATGTTGGACCATCTCCGCGACGAGCCCTTTCAATAGCTTCGTGCATTGCTTCTGCTACTTTTACAGGATTCATTCCGTCCACGGGACCACAAGGCATTTCATATCCTAATCCTAATTTCCAAATATCGGTGTGGTTAGCAGTTCTTTCAACAGATGTTCCCATGGCATAACCATTGTTTTCAACAATGAAAACAACCGGAAGTTTCCAGAGCATTGCCATATTGAATGATTCGTGCAATGACCCTTGGCGTGCAGCACCATCACCAAAATAGGTTAAAGTAACTCCATCTCTCCCAAAATATTGATCTGCAAAGGCAATTCCAGCACCTACAGGGATTTGTGCCCCAACAATTCCGTGACCACCATAAAAACCGTGTTCTTTGGAGAAAATATGCATAGAACCACCCATTCCTTTAGATGTTCCTGTTGCTTTACCCAAAAGTTCTGCCATTACTTTTCTTGGGTCAACTCCCATTCCTATTGGTTGTACGTGGTTTCTGTATGCTGTAATCATTTTGTCTTTACTCAAATCCATAGCATGCAAGGCACCTGCTAAAACGGCTTCTTGCCCATTATATAAGTGAAGAAATCCTCTAATTTTTTGTTGTATGTAAAGAGCGGCTAGTTTGTCTTCAAATTTTCTCCAAAGTAGCATATCCTCATACCACTTTAAATAAACTTCTTTTGTAACTTCTTTCATTTGGCTAATTTTATTTTGCTAAATTGTTTTAGAGCATGTAGTTTGAAATTTCGTAATGCAATAAAACAGCACTATAATGAACTGTTTTTTTCTTACGCAAATTTGCGAAGAGCAAAAATAAGACATTCCAACTAAGAACTAAAATTTAAAACACAGTTTTTCCTCTTTTTATAAGAAGTTTTTATCGAATGTAAAAGGAAGTAGATTTTTGAGTGAATCAGACTTGTAAACTACACCGATTTCGCCCATAAAATAAATTTCAATTGGCTGTTCTTGTTTAAATTCATATTCGGCTATAGATTGTCTACAGCCTCCACAAGGTGGGATAGGGGATTTTGTTGTATTTGTGTCTGATGCAGCACTAATAGCTATTTTCAAAATTTTTGCTTCGGGATAAGTGGCTCCAGCTTGAAAAATGGCTACTCGCTCGGCACAAAGTCCTGATGGATATGCTGCATTTTCTTGATTAGAACCCAATACGATTTTTCCGTTATCTAGAAGAATAGCGGCTCCTACCCTGAATTTTGAATATGGAGCATAAGCTTTCTTCCTGATTTCGATAGCACGAGACATTAAATCTTGAATGTCTGTTGGTAAATCTTGTAACGAATCATAACCTGAAAATGTTGTAGTAATGCTAATTTCTTTCATATAAAGATTGTATTTTAATGGTGTATTTAACAAGTCTATTGCATTAGTTTTTTTGGAAAAAAAATCCAAATTTCGAAATGTTGAAATTTGGATTCTTTTTTTTATTGATTAAACGATACTAATATTCGTCATATTTATCTCCGAATGCGAAACTAAGTGAAAAACGTAAGGTGTTTTCTAATGGATTTTTTACATTGGATGCTGAAAATAAATACGACACATCAATTTTTACTACATTATAAGTAAAGCCAGTACCAAGTGAGAAAAATTTTCTAGCTCCTTTGTCTGGACTTTCATGAAAATAACCCAAACGAAACGCAA
>CAZHLZ010000535.1:0-1955 GCA_964532475.1 uncultured Chitinophaga sp. | reverse complement strand
GTAGTCAGGAATCTTTCCAAGGGATACTTAGTGTATTCTTTTTTTTCTTAATGATTTTTAGTGCCAACGCACAAACTCATCAAATTCAACAAGATTCAACAAAAATTGAATCGCTAGACGAAGTTTTAGTAAATGCCGTCCGTGTCAATGCCACATCACCTATTACGCATTCTAATATTACTAAAAAAGAATTGGAAAAAGAAATTAAACATCTATCTCCTGATGAAATTTATGAAGGTTTTCTTTATGAAAAGCCAAAAGGAATAAAAGTTGATGAAGGAGAAAAAATCTTTACAATTTGGTGGGATTAAACTAGAAATCCCGCGTGAAGGATTGTAGTGAAAAGCCCGCATACGCGTCAGCGGAGAGGACTTGCAGCGGAAAGCCTGACCCGCAGGGGCACGCCCAAGAAACAAATAATTTTATGCTACTTTTGAGTCTTACATTGCCTTTATTTGCCTAACAAAAAAGACCAATTTGAACTTATTTTTTTTTCTACAAGCATTTTCTCGTATTTTTGTACCATGCAAGAAGAACGTCCGATAACAGATTGGTTGCCCCTGACCAAAAAAGAAGCCGAAAAACGCGGTTGGGAAGACATTGATGTAGTACTTTTTTCAGGAGATGCCTATGTGGATCACCCTGCATTTGGAACGGCTGTAATTGGCAGAATCATTGAAGATGAAGGCTTTAAAATTGCCATCGTTGCTCAACCCAACTGGAAAGATGATTTGCGTGATTTCAAGAAATTTGGTAAACCGAAATATTTCTTCGGCGTTACAGCTGGCTGCATGGACTCGATGGTGAACCATTACACTGCTAACAAACGTTTGCGCTCAACTGATGCATACACACCAGGCGGTGAAGCGGGTTATAGACCTGATTATGCAACAACCGTTTATTCGAATATTTTAAAAGAATTGTACCCGGATGTTCCTGTATTAATTGGTGGAATTGAAGCGAGCTTGCGCCGTGTTACCCACTACGATTATTGGAAAGACAAATTAATGCCTTCGATTTTAGTGGATTCAAAAGCAGACATGTTGGTTTACGGAATGGGAGATCAACCTTTGCGTGAATTGTTGCGTTTGGTGAAAAAAGGTGTTCCTTTTAGTTCTCTAAGAACCTTAAAACAAGTGGCATTTTTGCAAGATAAATCAGAAGATTTACCTAAAAACAAAGCCTGGAAAACAGTTGAATTGGCGAGTCACGAAGTTTGTTTACAGGATAAAATTAAGTACGCTTCCAATTTCAAAATTGTTGAAGTAGAATCCAATAAATGGGAAGCAAATAGAATCATTCAACACGTTGGTAATCAAACTTTGGTCATCAATCCGCCATACAAAACGATGACGGAGGACGAAATTGACCGTTCTTTCGATTTGCCCTATACGCGTTTACCTCATCCAAAATACAAAAAACGTGGCGCTATTCCTGCCTACGACATGATAAAATTCTCCATCAACATGCACCGTGGCTGTTTTGGAGGTTGTAGTTTTTGTACCATTTCTGCTCACCAAGGAAAATTCATTGCTTCTCGAAGTGAAAAATCCATCTTAAACGAGGTAGAAGAAGTGGTGAATCACCCAGAATTTAGAGGTTACATCTCAGATTTAGGTGGTCCTTCGGCGAATATGTACAAAATGAAAGGTAAGAACGAAGCGATTTGTAATCGTTGCTCTAGTCCGAGTTGCATTCACCCCGTAATTTGCTCAAATTTAGATACTTCGCACAAACCAATGACGGAATTGTACCGTAAAGTAGATGCGAACCCAAAAGTCAAAAAAGCTTTTGTTGGCTCAGGAATTCGTTACGATTTGTTGGTGGATGATTTCAATAAAAACAACGAAGACGGAAACCACGACGAATACATTGAACAAGTAGTGACAAGGCATATTTCTGGACGTTTAAAAGTCGCTCCTGAGCATACATCGGATGCTACGTTGAAAGTCATG
>CAZHLZ010000534.1:0-1965 GCA_964532475.1 uncultured Chitinophaga sp. | reverse complement strand
TTCATAAATAAGATTTAATGTTTAAAAATATAATATCAAGCATTCAAATAACTTCCATTTTTAAATTAGATGAATACTTTGAGTGATTCAAGGACTTGTCAGATTTGTTGTCTAGACCAAGCGACTAATTCATTAAAAAGATTTAGATTAATTGGTTCGATTTCAACATCTAAAGTGTAATTCTTATTTATTCCTAAGTTATATCTGAATTGTTGATTATAAACTTGAAAAATAGGATTTGAATTTTGAAAATATTGACAACCATCTATTCCGTTAGTAAATAAAGATTTATAACCAGATTTTTGACTCAACCAACCAAAGTTATAATTATCATGTTTAAAAAAAGAGTCATATTCTTTATTATTAATTCTTTTATGCATCAAATAATAAAGATACAATTGTATTTTAACCTCATTAATCGTATTTAAGAAAGAATTTTCTTCCGCTATTTTACAAACGAATTTTTTTTGAATTTGGGATAAATACTCGTTCAAGGTTAACGTTTCTATTTCTTCAGAATATGCTTTTGCAAACATAATAATTGAAGGATGTTTCTTGTATCCTGCACTATAATTCAATCTTGAATCACTTGTTTGCTTATACAAATTTGTTATCAATAAGTCTCCCCAAATTGCACAAAAATCGTTTTTTGAGATTTCTAAATATGCTTTATATGTTGCTTTTATTATATCTACTTTCAAAATTGATATATCAATCATTTCAAAGGATATATCCGTAAAATCTTCAGTAGTTGCGTATATACTTTTAAGAAGATTTGAAATATTTCCTTCGAAATTTGAATTATCTTCCATTGACAAAATAAAATCTTTAGAATTTGGAATCTGACTAAATAATTTTGCTTTAAAAATTTCTTCATTTCTTTGGTTTACTTCGAATCCAATTAAAGCTTTATCATCTAAATTTAAAAGCAGTTCATAGACATTTTTATCAGAAATTAGATTATTTAATGAATTTAAAAGCCTTGGCCATTCTCGTCGAGAATTGTCATTAGTATTATGAATTAAGTTTCTAACAACCCTTAAGAAGTCATATAAATTTTTTGGTTCTTTTCCTTGATAAAAATAATTTACGGCTGAAAATAAAATGTAAAGTTCATTTGTCTCATTTTCTCTTTTCTTTTCTATAACTTCCCTTAATAAATCTTTCAATGTTGTTTTTTCTTTCCAAAGTATATTTATTTGATTGTGATCTTTGATTGTGTCAATAAAGTCCAAAGAGAAAATTAAAAATTTTAAATTGTCTTCATTTTTATAAATGTCATTAAGTAATTTAAAATCTAAAAAATTTTGATAAATATCTACGTTCCGAAGTTGTCCTTGTTTGAAATAAAGCATTTCAGTTATAAAACTTAAATACTGCATAAATGGGTTATCAATCACAAAACTGGAGTTACCTCGAAATTCCCATAAATTGTCGACCCAATCGTATTCAATTTTCAATTTTACGATGTCTAATAGCTCATGATTATAATTTATTATTTTGAAAAATTCGGACTTAAAATTCTCAAAATCCGTAAGCATTTTACCTCTAGCATTCATTCTAATGTAAAGGTTTTCAGTTAAACCAAATTCATCTAAAGGAGTAAAATAAAAAGAGATCAGTAGATTCTGTGTATCTATTAACTTATCTAATAAATCATTTTCAGAATTTACCAACAAATCATTCTTTGAAAATGTATCTAACATATTAATCATGCCGACTACTGTTGGGTCATGATTCCAATTATCATTAAACCATTCTGAATTTTCAATTTCAAACTTTATATTCGAAATGTTTTCAATTTCAAATTTAGTTGTTATTTTTTTACAAAAATCATGAGCTGATGGTCTAGTCTCATAATTAAATTTTTTTAATACCTCTCTAATTTCATGTAATCTATTTTCTTTTAAAGCTATAAAAATGTTGAAAAACATAGATTTATTAAATATAAGTCCTAAGTTTTTA
>CAZHLZ010000533.1:0-1967 GCA_964532475.1 uncultured Chitinophaga sp. | reverse complement strand
ACAAAAAGACCGTAAATGAAATTTAATAGTGAAAAACATGCTGCCGCGAAAAATGGTGCACGTGAACCAAAATCCGTTAATAATCCACCAATTGCTGGACCGATAACGAATCCAATTCCAAATGCTGCGCCAATCATTCCGAAGTTTTTTGCTCGGTCTTCTGGTTTTGAAATGTCAGCAATGTATGCTGCTGCGGAAGTGAAGCTTGCACCAAAAATCCCAGCAATTGCTCGACCAATAACCAACCAAAATAAATCAGGAGCAAAGCACATAAATATGTAATCTAATCCCATTCCAAGAACCGAAATCAATAATATTGGTCGCCTTCCAAATCGGTCACTTAGATTTCCAACTAAGGGAGAAAATACAAACTGTAACAAGGCATACATCATCATTACAACTCCGTAATACTTGGACGATTCATTGATTGAAACATGAGCCGTTTCAGAAACTAAAACTGGAAAGCTAGGAATAATTATTCCAATTCCAATTGAATCAATACAAACAGTAATTAAGACAAATAAGAGGGCGTTTTTTGAATGCGTCATACTGATTATTTCTTTTGCAAAAATACTTAAATCTTTAATTAATTGCAAATTCAAGCTTCCGATTCAAATTACAAACCCTACAAAAATCTAATCAGCGAATATCAGCGTTCAAATCACCTCAAACCCGCGTGAAAGCCAAAAATCCTCCATTTTAAGTAAATATGGATTCAATACTAAATTCTCTTTGTGCACCTAGTGTTTCCGTCGTGCCTTCGTGTCAAAAAACAAAAATCAAAATTTTCTAAATCAAATTCCAAACCCCACAAAAATCTCTTAACTTCCTACTGTCTTAATATCCTAATATCTTAAAATCCCTCCGTCCTAAAATCCTTAAACCTCTCCACCTGCCATTTTGTCCTGTTTTTATCTTTGGTACAATTCATGACTTAAATTATCCACAAATAATTGAAGCTTTAAAAAATTAGCTTATCTTTGGGCTTCAAAAATTTAAAAATACATAGAAGTTAAATTCTACCAAACTTTTAACTTTTAACTTTAAACTTTTAATTAAAAACAATGATTGCAGGAATTTTAAAAAAAATATTTGGTGATAAAACATCAATTGACAAGAAGGAATACCAGCCAATAATCGAGCAAACGAATCAGTTCTCCGAAAGAATGAAACAACTTTCTGATGACGAATTGAGAGCGAAAACTTTTGAATTTCAAGCAAAAATCAAAGCTGGAACAAAAAGCTTAGATGATGAAATTCTGGGCTTAAAAGAAAAAGCAAACTCAGATGAAGTATCTGTTTTAGATAAAGAAGAATTATTCGATAAAATCGACGAATTAAATAAAGAAGTTGATAAAAAGATTGAGGAAGTTCTGAAAGAAATCATGCCTGAAGCTTTTGCCGTAGTACGTGAGACTGCTAGAAGATGGGCTGAAAATGGTCAGCTTGAAGTTACAGCGCTTGATTTCGATAAAACACTTTCTACCCAGAAAGATGGAATTACAATTTCTGGTGATAAAGCAATTTGGCACAACGAATGGACTGCAGCTGGTACTCCCGTGAAATGGTCTATGGTTCATTATGATGTACAATTGATGGGTGGAGCCGTTCTTCATAAAGGAAACATTGCAGAGATGCAAACAGGGGAGGGGAAAACATTAGTGGCGACACTTCCTGTATATTTAAATGCGCTTGCTGGAAAAGGCGTGCACTTGGTAACAGTAAATGACTACCTAGCAAAGCGAGATTCAGAATGGATGGGACCTTTGTACCAATTCCACGGTTTGTCTGTAGCATGTCTTGACAAAACAAGACCAAATTCAGCAGAAAGACGTCAAGCATATTTAGCAGATATCACATTCGGAACAAATAATGAGTTTGGTTTTGATTACCTTCGTGACAATATGGCAAGTTCTACAGAAGATTTGGTGCAACAGAAACACCATTATGCCATTGTCGATGAGGTC
>CAZHLZ010000532.1:0-1967 GCA_964532475.1 uncultured Chitinophaga sp. | reverse complement strand
TTAAAACACATCTTAAAACATTTACGCTCTGTACTTGGAGTTCCGGTTCAATTCGCAACAGATTGTATTTCTGAAGAGTCTTTTGAGCAAAGTAAAAATTTGCAAGCTGGAGAGGTTTTATTGTTAGAAAATTTACGTTTCTACAAGGAAGAAGAAAAAGGCGATACAGATTTTGCAAAAAAATTGGCTCAACACGGCGATGTTTATGTCAATGATGCATTTGGAACAGCACATAGAGCGCACGCTAGTACCGCAATTATTGCTGATTTTTTCCCGAAAGATAAAATGTTTGGACTTCTTCTTGAAGCAGAAATTATTAGCGTAGACCGAGTATTAAATTCGACAGAAAAACCCGTTACAGCAATTGTTGGGGGAGCGAAAGTTTCATCAAAAATTACAATTATTGAACGCTTATTAGATAAAGTGAACAACATCATCATTGGAGGAGGAATGGCATTTACCTTTGTGAAAGCACAAGGTGGTGAAATTGGTAATTCCATGTGTGAAGACGATTATTTGCCAATGGCTTTAGATATTATTTCCAAGGCGAAAGCAAAAGGAGTAAACTTAATCATTCCTGTTGATGCGGTAATTGCTGACAAATTTGACAATGATGCAAATAGACAAGAAGTGGATATTACAAAAATTCCAACTGGTTGGTTGGGACTTGATACTGGAAGCGAAACTTCTAAGATTTGCAAAGAAGTCTTGTTAAGTTCAAAAGTGATTTTATGGAACGGGCCAATGGGAGTTTTTGAAATGGAGAATTTTTCTCACGGAACGAAAGCTGTTGCATTAGCTATCTGCAAAGCTACCAAAAATGGAGCTTTTTCCTTAATTGGTGGTGGAGATTCAGTTGCTGCAATCAATCAGTTTAATTTGGCTGACCAAGTTAGTTATGTCTCAACTGGTGGAGGAGCTATGTTGGAATATTTAGAAGGAATTGAATTGCCAGGAATCAAAGCAATTAGAAAGTAAAAACAAGGATAATATACTTTGAAAATCAATGAATTGTTTTGGAGGAATCTGCAATTAATTCATTGATTTCTTCTATTTCATCTTCGGTCAAATACCTCCATCTTCCAACTGGAATATCGAGTTTAATGTTCATGATTCGAACACGTTTTAATTTCATTACATGGTAATCGAAGTATTCGCACATGCGTCTAATTTGTCTGTTTAGGCCTTGTGTCAGAATAATTTTGAAATCATAACGATTTATTTGTTTCACGTAACAATTTCTTGTCATGGTTCCCAAAATTGGAACTCCCTTACTCATGTCTTCGATAAATTCTTTTGTAATGGGCTTATTTACAGTTACTAAATATTCCTTTTCGTGATTATTACGTGCACGTAAAATTTTGTTTACAATATCGCCATCGTTTGTCAAAAAAATTAGTCCTTCACTCGGTTTGTCGAGTCGACCAATTGGGAAAATCCTCGTTGGATAATTAATGTAATCGATGATGTTGTCAGGTTCAACACCTGTATCTGTAGTGCAAACGATTCCAACAGGTTTGTTAAAGGCAATATAAATTCGTTTTTCTTGTGCTTCAGAAATTAATTCTCCATCCACTGCCACTTGATCTGTAGGAAGCACTTTGGTTCCCATTTCAGGTACTTTTCCATTGATGGTAACTCGGCCTTGTTCAATCAATTTATCTGCTGCACGACGAGAACAATAACCAACTTCACTTAAGTACTTATTGATTCTAATTGCCCCTTGTTCTTCCATCCCGTTTTTGCTTTAATACTTGGCAAAAATAACAAAAATTAAAGCATGTAATAGTAAAGATATAAAGTTTTACGATTTTGAGCATCGTATTCGTAAATGCATTGATACCTTAATTTACCTGATTGACCAATTCCTTTTTCAAGAATAATATTTCCGTTTTTATCGTACTCGTAGGTCCGAGTAAAGCTAATTTGTCCATCAGTAAATTCCTCCTCTTTAATTAATTGTTTTT
>CAZHLZ010000531.1:0-1969 GCA_964532475.1 uncultured Chitinophaga sp. | reverse complement strand
TTACCTCCATTTTCAAGGTAATCAATGTATTCAATGGCAGAAATGCACAATTCAGAATTTATTTTTTTCCATTCCTCTGAGATTTCTGTCATAAAAACCTTTGTTTCGTATGCTTTTTCTAATTTTGGGTGGTAAAAATCCAATTGCGTAGAGGCATCTAAAATCGCTTTTGGACCATCGCTTGTTCCTTTTCCATAAGATGCAGTTGCGTCCCAAGGAATTGGAATAATAACAATGTTTGCTTCTTGTTCAGTAACAGGAAAACCGAAAATATTTCCGTTGGCAATACCAACACCGTTTGGATCGAATGACATTTGATTTCAGATTAAAAGATTGTCAGATTACAGATTAATTTGCAATCTGTAATCTGACAATCTGTAATTAAAAAATTTATTTCAATAAATTTTTCACAAAATTAGGCGTTGCGAAGCTACCAACGTGAATATCTGAGTTATAATAACGTAAACCTTTCGCTTCAACAAATGCATCAATTTCTTCCGCTTTGTTGATGTTTTTTGGTAAAGTATCCCCTTTGATTCCGTATTGGAAAGACCACATTCCTGTTGGGTAAGTTGGTACGAAGAACAAAGAAACTGGTGCTTTGTCTTTTCCAAAAATGCCTTGTAAAGTGAAGTTTAATTCTGAAAATGCTTTTTCGTTGAATTTCGGAGATTCTCCCTGAGCAATCAAAATTCCATCTTTTTTCAAAGCATTGTAGCAATTTTTGTAGAATTGAACAGAGAACAATCCTTCTGCTGGACCAACAGGATCAGAACCATCAATGATGATGATATCGTAGAAATCAGCAGGAGCATTTTGAATGAAAGCAATTCCATCGTCAACCAATAATTCTAATTTAGGATTATCGAAAGCCGCTGCGATGTTTGGTAAAAACTCTTTACAAGACTTGATTACTTCACCATCGATTTCCACCATAGTTACTTTTTCAACTCCTTCGTGACGCAAAACTTCACGCACTGTACCACCGTCTCCACCTCCAATTACTAAGATGTTTTTTGGATTTGGGTGTGTAAACATTGCTGGATGAGAAATCATTTCGTGGTAATGGAACTCATCTTTTTCAGTCGTCATAACCATGTCGTCTAAAGCCAACATCATTCCGTATTTGTATGATTCTAAGATTCTTACACGTTGGAAAGGTGATTGTACATCGTAAAAAACTTCTCCTGTGAAACGCAAAGAAAGAGCTTGATCCTCGTCTTTATCTGTAAACCAAACGTTACGTGTGTACATTTCTGGATTTCTCCATTCTGTAGCTTTTTCACGCATGGAAGTTAAATCAAAATCAGTTCTTTCTAAAAGTTGAACTGCTCCACGTTTCATCTCAATTGCCGAATATTGTTTTGCACCAAATTTTTCTTTCAAATAATCAAAAGAAATCCAAGCATCCATTTCACCACAAGTAAACAAATCTACTGCAGCGTAACCGTATTCTGGCCACGTATGAATCGCTAAATGACTTTCTTGAATTACCACAACACCCGAAACTCCATAAGGAGAAAAATGGTGAAAAGTAGAATTAATAACCGTTGCACCTGCTTTTTGCGCAGCTCCAACCATGTCACGCTCAATCGATGAAACATCGTTCATGATGTGCGGATCACAACCCATAAATTCAACTAGAATATGGTTTCCTAAGGCGTTACTCATTTTTTTTGAAAGTTTATTTTTATTAAGCCGCAAAATTAGTAAAAAGTTGGCAAATAGTTGTTATGGGGGTGAGAATTAATATTTTGGTAATCATGGTTGAGGTTTGGGGAGATTTTGTTATGTTTGTGAGAAGGAAGTTATAATTTTGAACATAATAAAGAATGCTAAAAAAAAGTGAATTAGAAAAAAGATTAAATGAAAATAAAGAAATTAGAAAATTAGTCAAAAATAAAAATTGGGAAAAAGTTGGCAAATATTTCTTTAAAAAGGGTATGAGTAAATTAAAGTCAAATCATTT
>CAZHLZ010000530.1:1384-1976 GCA_964532475.1 uncultured Chitinophaga sp. | reverse complement strand
AAACCCCAAACCCCAAACCCCAAATTCTAATCAATAAAGAAAATATTTAATGAATATGGAACTTTAAGAGAATATTTCATTTATGAAAATGGGGAGATTATAGAGACTTTATGAAATCAATAAAATATATTATTACTTACAATCATCCCGATAATTGGGATAGTCATTTCAACATATTAGCAGAATATGATAATTTAGAAACAGCTAAAGCAGATGATTTTGTTAATTTAAATCCAAATATATATTTATCAAAAGTTGAGAAATGTACTTTAGGAGAATATGTTGACGTAGAGAAATTAGCTGAATTTTTATCTGAGAAAATGAGCGTAGGCGAAGGTCACATGGAGTTTGTGGATGAATTAGTTCAGAAGCATTTAGGTTTATTAAAAGATGAATTAGATAACAGTAATAGAAGAGCTTATGCTTTTATTGAGGTAGTATAATGGAAGAAGAGCAAATAGAAATACCTGTCGATTGTAAGAAAGGAGAAATCTTTAAATCAGGTAAAAGATATTTTAAAGTAATTAGAAAAACTAAAAAGTTAATGGAGATAAGAGAAATCTTTATTAAGAAAATAAATAAGAATATTGAA
>CAZHLZ010000530.1:0-1374 GCA_964532475.1 uncultured Chitinophaga sp. | reverse complement strand
AGACTATTTTCAACTAAAACTATAAAATTTATGAAAAGGAAATGAGGGAAAATATGATACAAAGAAGAGGTGAACTCACACCAAGAATACAAGATAAAAGTAAAGAAGAGAAAGATTATACCTTATTGGCACTACTAGATAACCTGATCGAGTCTGCGCAAAAACTACAAATAGCACAAAGTACTTCAGATATAGTTTATTGGGAAACAGAATTATATGCAGACAAACTTGCTATAGTAAACCATTTTAATGAAAGGAAATAACATGACAAATAAACAATACGAGAAAGCAGTAAAGAAACTATCATTAGATTTTGAACCAACTAAATTATCTTTAGCTGCTATCCCAACCCTTACAAATAGATACGCAATCTATTATGTAGATAAGGAACAAAAACAAGTAATAACTATTTTTGAAGATTTTGAAGAACATGTATTTTTAAGCCCTGAAATCGAAGTGCCTTTTATAATTACCAAATTGAGTAACGAGATTACTATGTTTAGCAACTTAGTGGGTGTTAGTAGGTAAAAGAAAGAGGATACAATGGAATTGAAAGGAATGACAATCGATCAATTTAAGGAACTAGTAAAGCATGTTCAAGAAAAACATTCCTTCTACGGTTTTAACTCTACCTATGCTATTAAATATATTGATTCTTGTTACGATAGTAGATCTTCAGATATTTGGTCAGTTTCTTTTAGAGGTTCGATAAATTTACGTTTTTCCACTAATTCCTTAATTGAATTAAATGATTTTAAATACACTTCTTTATTTGATTGGATTATGGCATACTTGCAAGGTAATTGGATTGATGAAAATATTATTGAAAAATACGTATCATAAAAATAAAAATCGTAAGGAATCTATAATTTAATGCAGGGGATTAAAGACGTATCAGTTAAGAAGGCATTGCAGATATTAAAAGATATGCCGAAAGAAGAATTTTTACGATTAGTTGATTTACATGCAGAAACTGATAGAGCAAAACAGATGAGAGAAATATTAGAGGAAGAAATGATAGAAGAATCTAAAAAATTATTTGCTGAACATATAGCTACTTATATTAAACAAGATAACTTAGAAAGAATCTACTGGCGAGATAAAAATGGAAGTAGTTTTTATTTCGTAGAGTATATTTTATCTACTACTGGATTATTTATTTCAGGCGATATAGGTACAACTGTACTACAGCATGGGTATGAGTTTCAATGGTTTGCGAATAATAAAGATGAACTTTATTTGCTTGAGAAAATTACTGCTAGTTCTTGTATAATTGATAATACTTTTGGAGTACAGTGGGATAAAAGTGTGGCAATTAAATCAATAGAAGGACTTCAAAAAAATTGGTTTGAAAATTTTAAAGAAGATCTATAT
>CAZHLZ010000529.1:0-1991 GCA_964532475.1 uncultured Chitinophaga sp. | reverse complement strand
ATTCAAAAAAATCTTCTTCGATTAGATAAATGGAAGGTTCGCAATCATCCTCATCCGTAAAAATTATTTCTTCTTCTTCAAACTGGTTTGCCCAATTCAAATATTCTTTTTTTGGTTTCACAATAATAAAACCACGATTAACTAATTTCATTTTTTATTATTTTCTTATTAATTTTATTACAATTACTTACTTTCATCTATCAATAGTTTTGGCATGGTTTTAATTTCGACTCCGCTCAATTATCAAAAAACTAAGGCCAAAAATATTTTACATTCCGTTTCTACCAGTGGATTGGATAATCCGCCGTTACCAACGTGTAACTCCTGTCGGAGTTAAAAGGAAAAAAAAGCTAATCATTTTATTTTTCATTCCGCAATCATCAAAATATTTGACAAAAAGGTACATTGCTCTTTTCCATCAATTTGGCTGGTATAAATGATTTTTACCTTTTGTTTGTCTTCAGAAATTCTAATTGACAAGCTATAATCATCTTTATCTACACGGTATTCAACAGCAACATACGCTTCACCACTTTCATCCTCATCAATTTCAAAATCTTGATTTAAATTTGCACTTGCTGAACAAGAAATTTCTTTTTGACAATCTTCTGTTATTATTTTCAATTTAAATTCAATGATACTTTCATCCTTGTAATTCAGATCAAGTTTTTGAATTACATCTTTTTTTTTGCTTTGGTATGAATAAGAATTTTGATAAAGTTCTTCCTTCACCTCTTGATTAGATAAATTAGGACTTGAAAAAAGCAAAAGCAAATATAAAACTGAAGATAACATGTAATTTAATTTTTGATTTTTATCAAAGTTACAAAATTGCTTTGATAAAATTTAAAATTCTGTTGTTAAAATTTCAAGATTTCTGCTCTTCCTAAAAATTCCTCCACAAAATCTTCTAATTTTTCTGATATTTTATTGGTGAAAAGAATTTTTTGACACTTTTCTAAACTTTCAAAAAGTCGAATAACTTTTGTTGAATGGTTATTTGCAATGATATCGTGAGCATCAAATAAAACGATGTGTTTTAATTTTTTGAAGTTGATTCCATTTTGAAAATATAATTCAATTACTCTTTTCGGATTTCCAATAACAATATCGCAGCCGTCAAATAAATCATTTCGTTCTTGAATGCGATTGGCTTTGTCGTGAACCTTTAAAGTACGCAATTCTGTTCCATAACTTAATTCTTTGATCAATTTTTCCACTTCAAAAACAGAATCGATGCTATTAATCAAAATCAAAGCGCGTGGAACATCATCTTCGGAGATATCCTGTAATTTTGAAATTAGATGAATTCCAGTTAGTAAAACCTCTTCATTTCTTTTATTTTCAGTTTCGAAAACAAAATCCAGTCCACTTTTTAGTTTTTTCAGCCCAAATTGAACTTCTGTGGAAATTTCAGTAATATTTTGACGTGCAAGTGCCTTCGGTAAATTGTTGCTTAATTCAGAAATGTCCATTTTTTCGTTTTATTTTGCTTTTTCCATGTTTACAAAAAAGCTATTGTCAATTTTGTCAATTAAAAAACAATTTGAAAAATCGACTCTTCGGTATTTAATGGCGTAAATCTTTTTTTGTTTTTGAATATTTCGAACTCGAAAAACCAAATCATAATCTTCAAGCACTAAAATGATGTTGTTTTTTTCGATGTGGTATCGACCTTCATCCACCGTATTCATCCAAAATCCAAATTCTTTCAGCCTGTATGTACTATCTTTTAAAAGGGTAATTTGTTTGGTATTGTCTACCAATAATTTGTCAGCATGTTGAGTGGCAACTAAGACAATCTTTTTGTCGGAAACACCGTGTAAATAGAAAGTTGGATTAAAAAATACAGACAATAATGGTAAAATAACAAGTAAAACGAAAAAGAAAGTTGATTTTCCATCTCTATTTTTGGATTTTATAAAGCCATAAAACAAAAACAATTAAACAAAATAAATGATTGTTACTAGAGAGAATAAAATGTATTGCAA
>CAZHLZ010000528.1:0-1995 GCA_964532475.1 uncultured Chitinophaga sp. | reverse complement strand
ACAAAGTGAAAGGTAAAGTAGTAGTTATTGCTGATTACGGTGCTTTCATTGAAGTTGCTGAAGGTGTTGAAGGTTTAATCCACGTTTCAGAAATGTCTTGGTCAACGCATTTACGTTCGGCTCAATATTTCATGAAAATTGGTGATGAAGTAGAGGCAGTTATCTTAACTTTGGATAGAGAAGAAAGAAAAATGTCTTTAGGTATCAAACAAATGATGCCAGATCCATGGGATGCAATTGAAGCGAAATTTGCTGTTGCAACTAAACATAAAGCAAAAGTTAGAAACTTTACAAACTTTGGTGTTTTCGTTGAGTTAGAAGAAGGAGTTGATGGATTAATCCACATTTCTGACCTTTCTTGGCAGAAAAAAATCAAACATCCATCAGAATTCTGTAAAGTTGGAGACGAAATGGAAGTTGTAGTATTAGAAATCGATCGTGAAAACCGTCGTATTTCTTTAGGACACAAACAATTGGAAGAAAATCCATGGGATGTGTTTGAAACAATTTTTGGAGAAGGTTCAATTCACCAAGGTACAATCATCGAAACGAAAGATAAATCTGGAATCGTTGCATTGCCATACGGAGTTGAAGGAATTTGCCCAGCAAAACACTTGAAAAAAGAAGACGGAACAAACGCTAAAATCGAAGATACTTTAGATTTCAAAGTTATTGAATTCAACAAAGATTCTAAGAAAATCGTAGTTTCTCACACACGTACATTCGAAGAAGGTGATGAAAAAGCTCCAGCTTCAAAAGGTGCAGGTGCAGGTGCTAAAAAAGGTGCAGGAAGTTCTACTTCTCAAGCTGTAAAAGCAATCAACCAAAATTCTGAAAAATCTACATTAGGTGATTTAGATGCATTGTCTGCTTTGAAAGATAAAATGAAAAGCGAAGGAAACTAGTAGAATGGAGAATTAAAAATGTAAAAGTGAAGAATGATTGCATTTTAATTCAAATTTGAAGATTATACTTCTAAAAAAATACGAAACTCCTCAGTCGAAAGATTGGGGAGTTTTTTTTGGCGCCTAAACCGCCTACGCCTGCAAGTCCTCTTCGCTGCACTCATGCGGGCTTTCCGGACTCCGTCGGGGCGCGGGGATTATCTTAGCAACTTAAAACTTTTACTTTATTCAAAAATACAAATATACTTCAAAAATCAGCAGTTTTTTAGCAATAATTTTCAAGGGCCATGACGCTTTCTTGGTTTATTGAACTCAATAAATCCTTCACATTGTAAAAGTATTACAAAAACTGTTGTACATTTTCTGGGAAAGTAACAATTTCAAGAAGAAATGATGATAATAATTTTAATAATTGCTTAACTGATTGATCAATGGTTAAAAATTTATTTATTTTTGAATTTTATTTCATCTGATTTTTGTTTCATGAAATTAATATTATCTTCAATTTGTTGCTCGCTATGGCATTTTGAATGTGGTGCTAAATAGAAATTTGAGACTATCGTTCCATTTTTATTAAGTTCTGAAAAAAAAACTACAATCGAAACATCAACATATTTAGTCAATCTAAAGATATTGGGTGAATAAGAATCGTTTTTTGAATTATCCACCATTAAGGCAATTGATTTCTTTTCCTCCAATATTTTTTTAACCTTAACCAAAGAAAATGAATTTCTTACAATAGTATCAATTTTTTTGTTTGAACCCCAAATTGCCATTTTTGAATCTTTTGTCGGAGAACCGACTAAAGCAAAATCTACATTAATTTCATTTTCTATCAAAGCTCGAATTGCAATTTTCGACAATGGTAAGTGATTTGTACAAAAAATGACACCTTTAGATTTATCCATTTCAGGAAATTCACCAAGTAAAAAGCTAATTGGGAATTCAATTTTTCTCCTTGTCAAAAGTGCTAATAGTGTATCCAATTGATAAGCTTTTCGAGTTGCTTTAATTAAATGAATATTTGGTTTTATGAATGGGGTTTTTTGAGTGAGAGTTGTAATTTTTAGTGCCTTTTGATACCATTTAG
>CAZHLZ010000527.1:0-2032 GCA_964532475.1 uncultured Chitinophaga sp. | reverse complement strand
AAAAGTATTATTTTTGAGTTTGCTGAGCTCTCGTCCGCAGGACGTCGGTTCAACAAACGCTTAGCTCCATTTTTTCTGCCGCAGGCGCAACACAGAAAAAACCGGCGCCAAGCGTCAGCCGTTGGGCGTCATACTAAAAAGACAGGAACAAACTCAAATCAACCTGACAAATTAATTATCTTTGCGAAAAGAAAAAATGAAAGAATCAATACATATAAAGAACTTAGGCCCAATAAAAGACATTTTTATTGAGGACATTAAGCCGTTAACTGTTTTAATAGGAGAATCAGGAAGTGGAAAAAGTACATTAATGAAAGCTATCGCTTTGTTTCGATGGCTTTACAAAATGCACAATATTCGTTCATACCTCAAAAGAAGCAAAGTCTCAAAAAGCCCTTTTAGATTCAGAATGGACACCTACTTCAGAAATTGTGGTTTTGAGGAATATTTAAAAAACAATCCAGAAATTACCTATACAGTTGAGTTTTCAGACAACAGAAAATACTCGCTTCATTTTGCAAAAAACAAACTTACAGGAACTGGCGACAAAGATTTGGTTCAAATTCAAGATTTATATTATAACAAACTCAGCTTCATTTCGGAAACAAGAAATATTATTCCACTTTGGGCAGAAAGAGGAGCTTCTCTTACAGGTGGATATTTAGGATTTTATTTCCACGAGGTTTATAATGACTTTGACTTAGCAAGTGAGAATATTAAAGACCTTGACATAAATTATTTGAACTTAAAGTTATCAGTTAAAAAAATTCAATCAAATAAAAAGTACTTCATTCAATCTCCCAACAAAGAATATGAACTAACACTTAAAAATAGTTCATCGGGAACTCAAAATGCTATTCCAGTCACCTTAATTGCAGAACACTTCTCAAAACATTTTGACTTCGAAAGAGCGTTTAATGAGTCATTAGTTAAATTCCTCTTCAAGACAGACAATTTAACAGATTTCAAACCAGTTAAAAATCTTGGAGACATAAAAAAGAAATTATTTATCCATATTGAAGAGCCCGAACTAAGCCTATTTCCTGATGCTCAATGTGAGCTTATAAGTGACTTAGTTTCTAAATGTTTTGTTACTAATTCTAATTCTATTGATTTGATTTTTTCAACTCATAGCCCCTACATTATAAATCACCTAAACCTACTAATCAAAGCTTATGATTGCAACCAATTAGTTGATGGTGCAAAAATAGCATTCGAAAAGTTGGCAGTTTATCAGGTAGAAGAAGGGAAAATTCAAGATTTAGTAGTTAAAAATCAAAGAATAATAAACACCAACACTCTATCAGACACGATAAATAACATTTACGATAAATACAATCAATTAGACAAAGATGGAAGACTTATTGAGAAATGATTTTACAGCTCATTATGGTCTTCCTGTTTGTATTGAACCAAATTTGGTAATTCAAACAAACGAGACATACTTTGAGATTGAAGACACAGTAACAAGAGAAATCGCTCTTCATAGGATAAATGGAGGTGGTATGGCACGATTCTCTAATCCAAATGCAATAGAAATTACGATTGCAAATTATGACAAGTTTGTA
Source organism: uncultured Chitinophaga sp. (assembly GCA_964532475.1). GTDB lineage: Bacteria > Bacteroidota > Bacteroidia > Flavobacteriales_D > Crocinitomicaceae > M2408. The sequence goes on along the minus strand of CAZHLZ010000527.1, from coordinate 464 downwards.
ACAAGTTTACCACACCATTTTCAAAATGGCAGAAAGAGATGCGATATAATTGTATGTGATGACGGAAGAAACTTGATTTTTGGCGAAATAAAAGACAGTCCAAATATTAAGCAACATAGAAAAAAGGCGAAAAAACAGCTTTATGAATCATTAACTACTCTTATAGCTGTTCCCCAGTTTTTAGCTCTAACAAATAATAAGACTGTAAAAAGGTGCTGTTACTTTAATAAACAGACGAGTTCTCCAGCTATTCTTACAGCTACTGCCGCATTTAATAGACTTTCATTAATTTTTCAGGACGGTTTTCAAATGAGCCATCCAGCAATTGAAGGACAAAATTTTGAGTTTTGGGAATATTTAGGTGGACATACTTTGACCCTGACCTGACATAGAAGAAGTACGAACGCCCAATCGAGTAGACGGTCCTGACGAATAACCGTCAGGATGCGCCTCTCACACCACCG
>CAZHLZ010000526.1:0-2049 GCA_964532475.1 uncultured Chitinophaga sp. | reverse complement strand
TGATTGGGATTACTGTCATTGCAACCCACAAGAAAAATATTATTCTAATAATTAATGGCGTTGAAAATAAAATGAACCTTTTTAAGAAATAGTCGTATAAGCTTACAAGACAAAATGTTATGAAGTCTGAAAAGGATTAAGTTAATTAGTACTTTATGAGGTTTATTAAGGTTTTTAAGCATATTTTGATTGTGAAGTGTTTTGTGCTTTGCTCTGCTATTTCATTTGCTCAAGAATCCGAAGCTGACTTAAAAATTAAAGCCGAAAAATCTTACCGAAATGAAAATTATGTGGAAGCGAGTAAATTGTATTCCCAACTTTTGGCTTTTAATAAAACGGACGCACTTTATAATTACCGATATGGAGTATGTTTAATTTACAATTCGCGAAAAAAGCAAGATGCAATCAAACATTTAATTTTTGCGTCGAAAGAAGCAACAGTTGACCCAGAAGTTTATTTTTACCTAGGAAAAGCATACCACCTAAATTTTGAATTTGGAGAAGCGATTCAATACTACAATTTATACAAAACCAAAGTAGGAAATAAGATTAACTTTTCATTGGATGTCAATAGGCAAATTGAGATGTCTGAAAATGGAAAACGATTACTTTCTTCCCTGAATGAAATGGTTGTTTTAGAGAAAGTAGAAATTGAAGCTACTCGGTTTTTTGATATTTACGATTTGAAGAATATTGGTGGTGATATCATTGTAAATGCACAATTTCAATCAAAAATTGATAAGAAAAAGAATCATACTCCAATTATTCATTTTCCTGCGAATCCAACCACTATTTATTATTCCAGTTACGGGGATGATGAAAGTAAAGGGAAAGATATTTACATTCGAAAACGACTTCCTGATGGATCTTGGTCGCTGCCTCAGACATTGACTGGTGATGTTAATACAAAATTTGATGAAGATTTCCCATACATGCATCCAAATGGAAGAGATTTGTATTTTTGCTCAAAAGGTCACAATTCAATGGGTGGATTCGATGTTTTTCGCTCCAAATTCAACAAAGAAACGAATACTTTTGAAAAGGCTGAAAATTTAGATTTCGCAATTTCTTCGCCGGATGACGATTTGTTTTACGTCGTTGATTCCCTCGATAAAAATGCCTATTTCGCTTCTGGAAGACAAAGTTTAGACGGGAAAATACATGTTTATAAGGTTCGAGTAGATCAAGTAACGATTCAGATTGCGGTTATAAAAGCTGCTTTTAATTCAACTATTAACGCTGCCAATAAAAAGGTCACAGTTGATGTGTTTGATTTTGCAAATAATACCAAAGTTGGAACATTTAATTCCACAGAAAAAGGAAATGTTTTACTTACTTTTCCAAAAGGAGGGAAATATGAGTATCAAATAAAAGTGGATGGTGTAGCGACGATTTTTAAGTCAACTTTAAATGTACCTTTTCAACAGGAATTTAAGCCCTTGAAGCAAAAAATTGTACATGAAATGCTTGATGGTGCTGAAACTGTCCGTGTTGTTAATTTATTTGACGAAACGGTTGAGGATCCGCTGGCCACGATGGTTGAAATTGCAAGAATTCGCTCGGAATTAAATCCTAATGCGAGTCAATTTGACCTTAAAGCTTTGGATGAAAAAACGAATAATAAAGATGTTTATGCGAAAATTGGATACGATAAACTTTCTGATCGTGAAGTGAAAGAAAACATCAATCAATTGGCTGTTTTACAGGAGAATCAGAGCAAAAATTTACAAGAAATTAAACAAAAAGCAATTGACAAAGTTATTTCAAATGTGACAGAAATAGCGGCATTGCAAAATGAATTGAAAAAGACTTCTGCTGAAGCTGACAAAGCGAGTGGATCTGACAAAAAGGAATTAATTAGTAAAGCTGGCTCGATTGTAAATGAATTAAATCGTCTGGAAGCCGAAAGTAAAAGTTTGATTCCCTTTGCGGATTCGTTGACTAAAGTAATAGCCTTTAGTGAAATTGAAGCAAAAAAAGCACGCACATTAGCCAATCAAATCAATGAAGCATTTGATAAAAATGACTTAATTCTTGCATCTCAATTAA
>CAZHLZ010000525.1:0-2050 GCA_964532475.1 uncultured Chitinophaga sp. | reverse complement strand
GATGCAACGTATAATGATGATGGCGAAAAAGTGAGAGAGGAAGAAAGTCTAGTACCTTGGAAGGTTTCCGAAATTTTGAGAGATCACGGAAAAGGTTCAGACCAAAACATAGAACGTTATTTGGGATTTACAAACGTTGCAAGTCACTTGAATTATCAAAAAATTATCGACGGAAAATGGAATTTATACAACGACATTAGCCACGTGACCGCAAAAGGTGATTTTCCTACAATTGATTATTTGTTAAGGCATATTTTTCAGGAGCAATACGAAATGGCTTTAGATTATATGACTTTGCTATATACTAGACCTTATCAAAAATTACCAGTACTTTGTTTAGTATCAAAAGAGGAAGGAACGGGAAAGAGTTCTTTTATTCAATTACTTTCAATGATCTATCAAAACAATATGGCTTTGGTGTCATCAGAGGACATAATGGGAAGCTGGACATCACATTGGGTGTCAAAATTAATTGTTGCATCAGAAGAAACGTTTTTTGAGAAAAAAGAAGCTTTGGAAAAGATTAAAAACCTTTCCACAACAGACCAAGTAATGAGGTCGGAAAGATTTGTAAACAACAAAATGATTCCATGTATTTTAAAGTTTGTTTTTTGCTCCAACCATGAAGACAATTTCATTAAACTAAACAAAAATTCAAGTCGATTTTGGGTAATAAAAGTAAATCCAATTCCTAAAAAAAACCTTGAAGGAAAAGCCATGATGCAAAATGAAATACCTTTTTTTTTGGATTTCATTATAAATCGTGAAATTATCAATCCGAAACGTGATCGAATGTGGTTTTCAATTGACCAAATCAGAACCAAGGCTTTTGAAAATGTTGTAGCCAATTCAGAACCAAACGTCATCAAAGAAATACGCTACACTTTAGAAGATTATTTTCATAGATTCGGAGTAAAAGAAGTAATGCTTACAGCAAATGACTTGAATACTTATTTTGGTATCAAAGGAGAAAAAAACTACCTAAACAAAGCAATTAAAGAATATTTGAATGTAAGCAGATACCAAGACAAAGCAGGAAATGAAGTTTTAAAGCATTATTCATTTTTCACGGAAGATTTAGCCGATTCAAATAAATTCATTACTCACACACGAAAAGGAAGACCTTTTGTTTTCCGCTGGGAAGACTTTTTGAAAAGCGAACCAGTACCAAGCGACCAACCCGAAGCAGAGCAAGAACCAGTTGAACAACAAACATTGGATTTTGTGGACGATTGTCCTTATTGAAATAACTGTTAACTAAACGTCTGCGAAGTTGCGTTTAGTGCATGTTATTTTCAAATTAATTAGTAACCAATAAATAACAAGTATATGAAAACAGAAAAGTTAACAAGTTTCGTTTATAATCAAAACGAAATAGAATTTACCCAAGGTGGTAAAAATGGAATTATGGTAAATGCTACACAAATGGCTAAAATTTTTGATAAACGATTAGACGTTTTTCTAAAAACTGAACCAACAAAAGAGTTTATAAAATTACTTGAGCTTACACCTCTAGGTGGAAGCTCCGAACCATTAACCAAAGATGAAATAATAAAAACTAACAACGGAGTAAACACTTTTATGCATCGAATTTTAGCTTTAAAGTTTGCTGCATGGTTACATCCTGAATTTGAATTATGGGTTTACACAACAATTGACTGCATTCTCTTTGACTATTACAAAAGATTGGAAGACAGTTTAAAAGAATCTGCAAAAAGAAAAAATCAAATTGAAAGCATTCAAGAAGAATTAAACCAGGACCCAAGATTTTTAGAATTGGAAATGCTCAAACTAAAAGAAAGGCAAGCAATTTATGCACGTTCTAAAATGAATCATTCACAATTGGAATTATTTAAACAGGTGGATTAAAAAAAATTGTAACTTTGTATAAAATCCTATATTATGGCATCATTATTAATCGAAACAAGCAATTTAAAAGAGTTAAATCTAATTAAAGAATTACTCAAACAGATGAGAATTAAAAGCAGAGAAATTGATTTAGAAGACGAGCATTTGGGAAAAAAAATTCAAAAAGGATTAAAAACACATA
>CAZHLZ010000524.1:0-2055 GCA_964532475.1 uncultured Chitinophaga sp. | reverse complement strand
CTTTTGTGTGAAAAGATGCAGTAATCAAAGGTTTAACATTATTTAAAAAGACCTGAATGGCTTGAGTTTCCTTTGGCTCAGCAGGAAAAATCCCTTTAAAACCCTCTGAACATGGAACACTATGAAAAGTTTTTCCTTTTTTCAAATGATGATTTCCATCGTCAAAGCTAGCATTCAAATCAATTCCTTTTCCATTTGATTTCCATTCTTCAAAAGTTTCAATGAGCAAAATCTTATCCTTGTAAAGATTGAATGAATCTTGAATTCCAGCAAAATCTAAATGCGAAATTTTTAAGCCATCTGGATTTGCCACAGGCATAAAGTAAATATCCAACGAATCTAAGTAATTCTTTAAATTAGGATAAGTATTATCTTGATTTACAATATTTAACAATAAAATATTTAGAAATTTCATTACAAATTTTGAACTATAATCTTCTCGAGCATGAATATTTCCAACAAATAAAACCGATTTCTTTTTTGCAACTGCAGAACCAATCCTTACTGTAGGAATTTCCAAACCAAATTCAGATTTTCCAACTTGAACAGGATGAACATAATCTGTAAAATTAGCATATAAATAAGTCAAATCGTCCAAAATCATATCATAAGTATACTTCGCCGTATCCTCAACAACATAATGCTTATGTGATTCCCATGAAGCTACCTGAGAAAATGCTTGAAACGAACAAAAAATACAAATAAGAAATTTATTCATAGGTATATTCTACACTTTTTTCAAAATTTTCAAATTTCAAAATCACTTTTTTGCCCTGGACTTTTTTATCCGCCAAATTTGTAATGCTAAACTTTAATGTTTTTGTAATCAATGCTTTGCAGTTATCATCCTTGTTGTCATGAACAAGTTGAATTGCTCTTTGCGGAGGTAATGATTTTGCTAAATTTGGACTACCAATTAACTTAAATTCATGCAAATCAACACAACCTCCTCCATATTGAACAACAATTTCCATAAAATTTCCACTTATGGAAACATCCAAAATTTTACATGGATCTGAACTTTTTTCAAATTCACCAATAACAGCTTCAGGATATTGTTCCTTTTCTCCTGTTTTAATTTCTCTTCCAGAATTCAAATTGCTTGCAGAATTTTTTTTCATTTTACATGAATTGGAACAAAAAAATAAAATAACTAGACTTAATGCGAATAAATTTTTCATGTTTAGTTTAACGTCAAATTTAGTACCAAAGTTATGATTTTTATATTAAATAACTATCTTTGAACTCAAAATAAATCAATTTAGTAAAATAATTTATATGTCAATTTCAGCAAAAGATTTAGAATTCAACATGAATGAAGACCAAATGCGATTAAAAATTTCAAAACTTGAAAGTGAATTAGCAAAAATTTATTTGGGTGGTGGAAAAAAAAGAATTGAGAAATTACACGAGAAAGGAAAATTAACTGCTCGTGAACGAATTGATTTATTGCTTGATGAAAATACGGAACGAATAGAAATTGCTGCTTTTGCAGGTTTAGGAATGTACGAAGAGCATGGAGGTTGCCCTTCAGGAGGTGTGGTTGTTGTGATTGGATATGTTTCTGGAAAACAATGCATTGTAGTTGCCAATGATGCGACTGTAAAAGCAGGAGCTTGGTTTCCGATTACTGGAAAAAAGAACTTGAGAGCACAAGAAATAGCGATGGAAAACAAACTTCCAATCATTTACTTGGTTGACTCGGCAGGAGTTTATTTACCAATGCAAGACGAAATTTTCCCGGACAAAGAACATTTTGGAAGGATTTTCCGAAACAATGCAATAATGAGTTCGCAAGGAATTGTTCAGATTGCAGCAGTGATGGGAAGTTGTGTTGCTGGTGGTGCATATCTACCAATTATGTCGGATGAATCTTTAATTGTAAATAAAACTGGAACAATTTTCTTAGCAGGATCCTATTTGGTAAAAGCTGCAATTGGAGAATCTATTGATAATGAAACACTTGGTGGCGCAACAACACATACTCAAATTTCTGGAGTTTGTGATTACAATGTGGAAAATGATCAAGAATGTTTAGCTACAATTCGTGATTTG
>CAZHLZ010000523.1:0-2059 GCA_964532475.1 uncultured Chitinophaga sp. | reverse complement strand
TATAAACAAAACATTACTAGGGTTATCATTATTTGTTTTGGTGACATTTAACTCGTGCAAAGTAACCTTTGTCCCGAGTTTTGATGCAGCACTATCAGAACAAATTGACATAACTGCAAAGTCAGTAGACAAATTTTATCTTCAAATACTTGAGAAAAGTAAAATTGACAGTAATAATCGAAAATTCGATAGAAATATTGAACAATATATCAGTATCGAAGTTGAAATCAACTCATTGCTTAACAAGAATAAAATTAAACCATTAAATTCTAGCTCAGTAAGAATCTGTGAGATAACGCTCAAGCTTTGGATAAAATATAAAGAAGAACACAGAAAGGATCTGGTAATGACTGATGGAATCATCAAGTTAAACAGAAAAACTTTTGAAGATTTATTCTTTGCGATGCAGGTTGCTGAAAAAGGAAAAGAATTAGCCAATAACCCTCCACAATAGAATTTTAAATTTCAAAACATATGCAATTCGACATTAATGAAGTACTAGCGGATATGATTTCTGCCGTAAAAGGAATCGTTTCAGAAAATTGGGATGAAGTAAAATCAGTTACTAACCAGTTTTTACAAAGGCGAAAAGAACGCTTAGAATTACTTGTTGATTTACGACTTAAAAAGGAATTGAGTCAAGATAAATTTGAATCAAGGCTACAAGATGAAAAATTGATTTTTGAAGCGGAACTACATGCAATTGCTGTTGTTTCAAAAGCAATTGCTCAAAAAGCGGCTAATGCAGCTATAGATGTATTAACCAAAGCAGTGAGCGTGGCAATAAAAGCGGCATTATAGGAAATTTTAATAAAATTAAATATCATATCATGAAAACAATAATTGTATTTTTACTTTTTACTTTTACAGGTAATGCAACCTTGGGTCAACAAACTCAAAAACCTAGTTTCAATATTCCGGATAACGAATATCTTGCGACTAAAATGGTAAATGAGCTTGAAGATGAGAGTAAATTATTAAGTCAAGACATAAAACAGTTAGATAGACTAATTGGAATTCTTAAGGATAATAACTCAATTCTAAGTTCCTATCAACATGTAAAAGTTACTTCTGATGAAACATATAATAGTGCGGTTTCAAAACTAAGAATGAAGTTTTTGGAAAGAAATGAGATTACAAATATTTCTGATTACGAAGTAAGAGATATTGCTAGTGAGATCAATAGTAATTATATAGATACTTATGATCCATATTATAACGAAGATGGAAGTAAACAAAACTATTCTGAAATAGATGCGAGTCTCACAAAGAACATAGAGCAAGTAAAAACAAATTTCTCAAAATTGTTAGAGAAGGCAGAAAAAGCAAAAGCAAGATTGAATATTAGAATTAAAGAAGTAGATGGAAATTTATCGGAATTGTATAATCACAAAGGCCAGAACAACGAGTTACACAGAATTTCGATACAACTCGGACTGCCTGCATTTTGTGTGACAATTCTGTTATTGTTTATTATTCCTTATTTTCTTGATAGAAAATCTACTCCTAACGATTCAAATAATTCAAATTCTAATAACAAGCAATATCTCTTAGATGTAGCAACAGTTTTATTGTTGACATTGACAATATTGATTCTAGGGCTTGCAAAAATGATGACTGGTGAGGTTCTTGGTACTCTTTTGGGAGGAATATCAGGTTATGTGTTAAATCGGACTATGAAGTGATAATTATATTATAGATTAATAAAATGGTATTCTATTTCAAAAGAAATAGTGAATTGCTGAAATAAATTAAATTCTCATGAAAAATATAAAAAATTTTAACTTACTTTCTTTTATACTTAAAGAAGTTTTTCTGTTATTTCTAATATCTTCTTTTTTGTATATGTATGGATGTGAAGAAAAAAGTAGTCTTACTCCTGATAGTTCAACACCTACGGACCCTTGCGAGAAGAACAACACCGGTTATGTCTATTTTAAGAACTTAATGTCAGGTACTATTACTGTAAACATCAATGGAGGTGGATTTGACTCTCCATCACCAATAGATGTAGGGTCTAATCAATTAGGAGTGTATGTCTTTAAAGCAGATTCAATTT
>CAZHLZ010000522.1:0-2063 GCA_964532475.1 uncultured Chitinophaga sp. | reverse complement strand
GATACCATTTAGAAGGCTTATACAGCGAACATATAATTTTAGATGAAATATTGAAAATGATATTGTAACAAAAATTAGATATCGAGTATTTTATTTTTCGCACTCCTTTCATTTTCCATTCCGTGGTTTTTTCTACCTCTTATTAAAAGTATAACCCAATCCAAGTCCTCCGCCAATTGACCAACCCATTCCAGCCACTTTTCTAGTCTCGGCAAAACCAAAAATAGTGTAGTTTTTCGGATTCCAATAGGTGAATTTTCCACCAAAAGTGGCAGCATACCTCAAATAACTTTTGTCAATGTTGTTATTTTTCATAAAATCTACTCCTAAAACATTTACATACGCTGATAAATCATAATTATATTTTATTGGTAAATGAAAACTCACTCCTTCTGGTAAAATAAGTAATAAAATCCCTGTAATAACTCCAACCGCTCCTAAATCAGCAGAATTATTGGTTGCAACATTAGAAATCCAACTTACTAATCCCAAACCAATTAGCGGAGGTCCTGCAATCAAACCTGCAGAAGAATGTAGCTGCCAAATCTTATCATTTCTCAAAAAAACATCAAAATTGTAATTTAAGCCAATGTTGTCGTGCACAATCCATTCTCCACCAATAGAATAATTTTGATAAAGTGCCGTATCAACTTTACCCATACTAAATTTAAAATGTGCATTTCCCTTCATTTGATTCAATTGTGCTGCACCATAAAAAGAAATGGATATTAATAAAAGTGTAAGAAAATTTCTCATAGAAGTCGATTTTTAATCAAAATTAATATTTTTTTTGGACAAAAAAAGAAATCAACATTTAGATGAGTTTTTTTTTTTTAATTAATAAGCGTTAAAATATGTACTTTTGCTTTACAATAATTTGACTGATGACAAAATTTCAAAAAAGAATGATTCTCATTGCTATTTTTCTACTTTTAAGTGGAATCATTTTGGGTGCTTTTGGAGCACATGGATTAAAAGGGAAAATATCAATTGAAAAAATTGAATCTTTTAAAACGGGTGTCAGTTATCAGCTATACCACGGATTAGGAATTTTGGCTTTGGCTGCTTTATATCCATTTTTTACTTTTTCATTAAAACTCATCGGAAACTTGATGCTTCTGGGAATTATTTTATTTTCTGGGTCCATTTATTTGCTCGCTTGTCAAGAATTAGTTGGAATTTCGATTGGAAAAATTCTCGGACCAATCACTCCGATTGGAGGACTTTTACTCATTGTTTCTTGGGCTATATTATTTTTCAAAGTCGCAAAGCAAAAAATTTAATTCCAAATGAAAATTACTTTTTTAGGCACAGGAACATCTCAAGGCGTACCTCTAATTGCTTGTGAATGTAAGGTTTGTAGTTCTGAAAACCACAAAGATAAACGTTTAAGAACTTCCTTGATGTTTAGTGTCAATGGCGAAAATTTTGTTATTGATTCTGGTCCAGATTTCAGGCAACAAATGCTTCGTGAAAAAGTAAAGACATTAAGTGCAATTTTATTCACTCACGAACACAAAGATCATATTTCTGGCTTAGACGATGTCCGTGCTTTCAATTTCAAGGAAGATCGTCCAATGGAAGTCTATTGCGATACACGAGTAGAAACGGCATTAAAACGAGAATTTCACTATGTTTTTGGAGAGAATAAATATCCTGGAATTCCTAAAATAAGATTAAATATTATTGAAAATAAACCATTTGAAATCTCTAAAGGTCTGGAAATTACTCCCATTGAAGTAATGCACTACAAATTGCCTGTTTTTGGCTACCGAATTGGAGATTTTACGTATATCACAGACGCGAAAACAATTTCTGAAGAAGAACGAAAAAAAATTAGAGGAAGCAAAATATTGGTTGTAAATTGTCTGCATGAATTCGAGCATATTTCTCACTTTAATTTAATTGAAGCTTTAGAATTTATTGCTGACATCAATCCTGAAAAGGCATATTTAACGCATATTTCTCATTATTTTGGATTACATGAGGAAATAAAAGCAAAGTTGCCAGCAAATGTTTTTCCAGCTTACGATGGATTAAGTTTTGATATTTAATGTTGGAAG
>CAZHLZ010000521.1:0-2071 GCA_964532475.1 uncultured Chitinophaga sp. | reverse complement strand
TCCACAAGCTGGATCATACACTTTGTTGACTTGATTTTTTCCAACAACGGTTATTTCTGCTAATAACTCTGAAACTTCTTGTGGTGTAAAAAATTCTCCTCCAGATTTGCCAGCATTACTAGCGTACATAGTCATTAAATATTCGTATGCATCACCAAAAGCATCATTGTTATTTTCCTGATAATTACCTAATTTAAGCCCAGCAATGGCATTAATTATTTTAACTAATTGCTTATTTCTCTGTTCAACTGTACCGCCAAGTTTATTACTATTTACATCAACATCATCAAAAAGGCCTGCTAAATCTGGTTCACTAGCATAACCTTTTGCAGAAGCTTCAATCTCCTTAAAAATTTTGTGCAACTGTACATTTAAGTCTACGTTGTCTTCAGCATCCAAGTGCATATTCTGAAATAATGCTGATGGAAGAATATAAAATCCTTTTTCTGCAACAGTATCAGCACGTCCAAATTCGGCATCTTCATCTGAAATTTTTGCATAATCAAAGTCCTTATTTCCAGTTTCCCACTCTGCTTTATTAATATGGCTTGTTAAATTTTCAGAAATAAATCGGTAAAATAAAACACCTAAGACGTAGGATTTAAAATCCCAACCATCAACACTTCCTCTTAAATCGTTAGCTATTTGCCATATTGTGCGATGCAATTCATCTCGTTCTTGATCACTTGTCATTTCTTTGTTTTTATTATTTTAGAATTTGATTTTTATAATAGCTATCTGTTAATCTATCACTGAGATTTATAAATTTGACGTACTTTAATATTAATGAGCAGTAAAGTAAACTTCATTAAACTCATCTGCATTTTAAAGTTTATATTTTATAGGATTGGCAGCACCTTTCTTTTTAGTATGTGCTAAGGATTTATTGATGTATTTATCCCTAATATCTGATGATGCTATTTTCCCGTTAAATCCCCAACGACTTTTTGTACTGTCAGGCATTGGAATTTCATACCATTCTTGAATTTCAAAAACTTCAATTACAATTCCAGTAAATTCTGAAAGAGCATATTTTGTTATATTTCTTTGATTGGCACCAATTACCCATGCTTGTTTTGTTGATTCATAAATCTCTTGACTTGAATTTCCTCTTGAATATTTTTTATTGATGTTAATAATTATTACGGGATCTGTTAATTCAGTTAATGGTTTTGCATTATGAATTCTTACTATTTCATCAGCAGTCATTAACCCTTTTTCATTCGAATGATGACCTAAAACAATGTTTGAAAATTCAAAACCAAATTTCTTTCCAAAATCAATCAAGGATGCTTCAACTTCAAAAGCTTCTTTCTCAGTTAAACCATGTCTGATAATAATATGTTCAACCTGTTTACCACTTTCGATAATTTCTCTAATAGTGTCCAATTTTAAATTTGAATATTCATCTTTTATTGCACAATTTTGGTGATTAAACACTCTATTTCCAATTCCCTTACCAATATAGAAAGGTTTATTGTCATTAGGATTGATTAACGAATAAACGTAATAACCCATTTTTTCAGATGTTAGTTGGTCAAACATGGTTTTATTTAAAGAAATAGTTAAGTAGAATGGCTTACCTTGGAGGTATTTCGTCTTGGCTATATTTATAACCATCTTGATCTTGACCAATAGGAGTATGACGTTTTGTCAAACCCTTACAAGGAGCGCAACGATCATATTTTGCATCATGCCACTGACCACATTCATAGCATCTTTTAAATCCTTGTGGAGAACGATAATCACTTTTGTTGCTGTCTTTTTGATATCCCATGACCCTAAAATATTTAAAGGTAAATACTAAATATGCGTAAAAATAGGTAAAAAAAATTAAAATTGAAATTGAAAGGAATGATAAATAAAAAACTATGCTAAACGGAATTATCAATTGATTATATTTGTATTTTAGAATTTATACCAAAATGGATGAATCTAAAAAATGTATTAACGCAAATGAAAATTGATGCTTGAAACAATTAAGATATTATTACCTGAATATTTTTCTCTGAATTCTGTTCATAATGAACCTGTTATACACACATTAAATGACATATTAAAACCAAAAAAT
>CAZHLZ010000520.1:0-2082 GCA_964532475.1 uncultured Chitinophaga sp. | reverse complement strand
ATTTCTAACCGTTCCACCAACCATTGAACCCGTTTTAATTGCATCGCAAGTAATATCAAATACACCATTTGAATTTATATCAATTTTGGTTTTACGCACAATTGAACTGGTGTAACCTTTATTTAAATTCAATTTTTTCAATTTATTGCCTACACTTTTGTTTTGGTCAAATGGAATATCCAAAATTGCTGCATTGATATGGTAAGAATTTAAATGCCCAAATGGTAAATTTGGATCAGTTAACTCCAAATAAATATCTTTTTCTTTTAGTTTTAATTTTACAATGCAATGATTAAAATTAATTGAAGGTAAAATAACATTATTAATTCCATTATTTGCAGTATTGATTAGCACCAAATCAACGTTTAAGCCCATATTTCTAGCCATGGTTGCATACAAAGTTGAAAGGTCTTTACAGTCCCCCAAACGAGTAATGTAAACATCAGAAGCCTTTTGAGGAATATAACTACTTTGTCTAAAATCGATGGAACTATATTGAATATTTTGCAAAATAAAATCGTAGATTATTTTAGCTTTTTCTAAATCACTGTATGATTTATTTGGAAACAACGTTTTGCAAAGTTCTTTAATCGTAAAATCAATATTTGCCTGTTCCTTTGATAAATCACTATACCAATCGGTAACATCATCCCAAGTGTAATCAGCATTAATATGCAGCCTATTTGAAATATCATTAAACTCCAACATGTGGGGTTCATTTTCAAGCACCGTCGGGTTTATTACCTCCCACTTTTTAACTTCAAAACCATCCAGTGTTGAAGTTTTAGCGGATAAATTGAGGTTCAATAAAGTATCCTGATATTTAACTCTTCGTTCAGTAATTAAATTATACTTAAGAATATAACAGGAGTTAAAACTGTTTAATGAAAAATAATCGCTAAAAAATTTGGAAGACTTCCCTCCATACCTTTGTTTTTCAGTATATTTGATATAGATATAATCTCCGATTTCTAGATTTGTAAAAACAACTGAATTACCATTTCTTTCAGCATTTAGATTTGATCCTGAATTTTTTATTGTTTTTGCTTCATTAATTTCAGTGTAAAAATTATACCCACTTCCTAAGTCAATTTTTTGCCATGTTTTTAAGGCATCTTCATTATTTAATTTTAAAATGTAAGTAACCACTTTTGCGGAAGTGGCTGGAGCATAAATTATTGTTGATTCCTCATTGTAAACAATATCATAGTTTGATTTCTTTGTTGACTTAAAGTTCTTTTTATAATCTGCTATTATTTCAACTGCATCAATGGTTTCTAGCTGAGACAAGATTGATTTTTGTGAGTTTAAAACTCTTATTCTTTCATGTACATCAAAAGAAAATGGATAATAGGATAAAGACTTTTGATATAATTCAAGCGCTTTTTCGTTATCTCCATTTATTTGATATAAACTTGCCAATTCATTATACGTGTAATGGTCATTAGGTCTATTATCCAAAATTTCTTGATACATTTTTATTGCATTACCATAATCTCCTTTTTTGAAGTACATATCTGCTAAAGAGTAGGTTGAGTTTTCATCAAATTTCGATAATGCAATACTACCCTTTAATAAATTTTCAACTTTTTTAAAATCTCCTAAACTAGAATTTTCTTCTACCAACAGATTTAAAATTTGATAATTGTACTTTTTCTTATAATAAGTTTCTAAAACTTTAATTGCACTCTTGCTATTGGGATTCATTTCTTTTTCAATGCTATATTTGGATTGCACAATATTTGGGTCATCAGGATAATTAGCATACAATTTTTCAATGATTGATAAGGCTGTTGTATAATCTTCAACTAAAGTGGATAAGGTTAGGCGAAAACTCAGAATATCCTTTTCATTGTGACTATAAAGTTTTTCATATTTAGAAAGTAAATCTTCATATTTCGTGGCATTACCTTCTTTCCCTGCTTCTTGAAGATCATTTGTTAATATGTCCTTATCCAGTGGGTAGGTTTACTTGAACTCCTCATAATATTTATTATAATGATGAATCCCTAAAGACAAAATACGAAAATTTAAATGACAAAATAGAAGGAGAATACACCACTTATTTCCCCAATGGTCAAG
>CAZHLZ010000519.1:0-2084 GCA_964532475.1 uncultured Chitinophaga sp. | reverse complement strand
AGACCAAGTATTGTTGATAAAGCAGGGATTCAATATCAAATCACAAAGTATTATCCAGACCAAAAAGTAGCACGCGACGGAACAATAAAAAATGGTAAAAAGATTGCTTGTTGGACCTATTATTCTTACGATGGAGTTAAACTTTATGAAATTGATTACTTCGATACGATTTTGAAAATAAATGATAGCATTAAGTTTAAATCGAAAGGAATTCGTTCCGATTTTGACCAAAATGGAAATTTGATTTTCAAAAGTCATGTCATTGAAAAAATCGAAAGTTACGATTGTTCACACACCGATCATTACGAAGTTCGCCAATTTTACACGATTTGGGAAGCAAATGATACAATCAAGAGAACCAATTCGTATGTGAAAAACTATTACGACAACGGAACCTTACAAAGTGAAGGAATGATGCAAAATGGCTTACCAACGGGAGTTTGGAAATATTACACTCCGAATGGAATGTTAAATCAAGTTGGTGAATACGTGCAAGGAAAACGTCATGGCAGATGGTTAAAAGGAGATTTATCTAAAACGAAATACTTGGGTGATATTTGCATGAATCCAAATTTACCAGACTTGGAAAAACGCATTGAGTACCAAGAAAATTTGTTGGATATTGAAATCCGTTATTTTAAATTAGGTAAAATTCAAAAATCAGAATTTTATGGAATTAATATGAATTTGAAGTAGGGATAAATAAAATTTATTGGGTTTTCTTTTGAAAAATTATTTTTTACACGTATCTTTGTAATTATATCACACGTGTATGCAAACAAAATTAACATTAACAATAGAACAGGAGGTAATAAAATCTGCAAAAATTTATGCTCAAGAAAAAGGACGAAGTCTTTCTGAAATAATTGAAAACTATCTAAAGGCAATTGTTTCTCAAACAAAATCTGAGAAAGAAATTGATAAAGATCTTTCGCCTTTTGTGAAAAGTTTAATTGGAGTAGTAAAACTTCCTGAAGATTTTGATTATAAAAAAACGCTTTCAGAGGAAATCAATAAAAAATACAATCGATGAAACATCTATTTTTAGACACAAATGTTGTCATAGATGTCCTAGCAAATCGTCAACCATATTGTGAAAATTCTGCAAAAATATTTGAAAAAGCAAAAAATGGAAATGTGAAATTATATATTTCAAGTTTATCATATTCAACTATCTATTATATTCTAAATAAAGAAATTGGTCATAAAAGCACTATTGAAACTTTAAAGAAAATTGACAATTTAATAGAAACACTTGACGTAACAAGTACTATTGTCAAAAAATCTCTGTATTCAGATTTTCCTGATTTTGAAGACGCAATCCAATATTTTACTGCAATTTCAAATAAAAAAATTAAAGTAATTGTAACTAGAAATCACAAAGACTTTAAAAAAAGTGAATTACTAGTTTTATCTCCAGAGGAAGTTTTGAGTTTATGAATGAGCAAGCATATACTACCGTTTTTAAAGTTACTGATAAAAACATGTTAGATTTTATGATGTTTATTCCAGTCTACTTTTTAGTGTTTTTTATTATTATCTATTTTGTAAATCGTAATCGTAAAGAATCACAAAAAGGAATAATCTTTATTTTAATTATGATTGTGGTAACTACCCTTGCAAGTATTATAACAATTTCCTCCGTATTAAAAGAGAGACTAAAAACGAAAAGAATATTTTTTGAAAAAACTTTCAACGTAGTAAAAGGTGAAATTGAAAATTTTAACCCAATGCCAGTTGAAGGACATAAATATGAATCCTTTACAGTTAATGGTCTATTTTTTGAATACAGTGATTTTTCGCCAACATATAGTTTTAATCAATCAGCATCTCATGGGGGGCCAATTCATACAAATGGACAAAAAGTAAGGATATCATATATTTCAAACAAAACAAAAAATTACATCCTTAAAATTGAAATTAAGAAAAATACCCTCTAAATTGATAAAATGGTAGTTGCAAAATATATCATTAAGTTTTTAAGTAAATTAATTTAATACCAAAAAGTGTAATGAAAAGTTTTACCCAAAAAATCAAAAACATATTTAGGAGGAAAAGTGCTAGAAATGCTGAGTTTTCAGAGG
>CAZHLZ010000518.1:0-2085 GCA_964532475.1 uncultured Chitinophaga sp. | reverse complement strand
ATACATTTTCAAGTGTCTTAATTGTAACTGATTATTTTTAAGCGGTCTGACCGCACCGTAGAGACGCAATCAATTCAATTTTAATAAACGAACTCTGGTTTAGAATTAAATCAATGCAATTTACGCATAGTACATACCGTAAAATGTTGTAAATTTGAGGTCAAAAGTTAAAAAAAGCTTAATTATTGTGAGAATACTTTTAATAATCTTCTGCACTTTTGCGATTAAAATTTCATATTCGCAGAAGGTAGGTTTGGTGTTAAGTGGCGGTGGTGCTGCGGGATTCGCGCATATTGGTGTGTTAAAAGCTTTAGAAGAAAAACAAATTCCAATTGATTATATTACAGGTACATCGGCTGGAGCCTTGGTTGGAGCAATGTATGCTTGTGGATATTCACCTTTGGAAATTGAAAATTATGTTTTGACTGAAAGATTTCAATTGATGACAAAGGGACAATTGGAAAACAAACAACAATTTTATTTTTTTGAAAATGATGAGGATGCAAGTATTGTTTCTTTACCTATTTCAAAAGACAGTGTGTTATCAAAATCATTACCAACAAATTTCATTTCTAGTGTATTAATGGATTTCGAAATGATGCGTTTATTTGGAACTGTAAGTGCCTCTAAAAATGATGATTTCAACAAACTTTTCGTTCCTTTTCGCTGTGTTGCATCGGATATCGAAAATAAAAAAAGCGTTATTTTTAATTCAGGAAATCTAAATTTGGTCGTTAGAGCATCCATGACCTACCCTTTTTTCATCAGTCCCATAAAATTGAATGGCAAATTACTATTTGATGGTGGTTTGTACAACAATTTCCCAGTGGATGTGATGTAACAAGATTTTGATACAGATTTTATTATCGGGAGCAATGTTACTTCAAATGCTCAAAAACCAAGCGCTGATGATTTGATGAGTCAAATTACAAACATGTTGGTTTCGCATTCCAATTTTAGCTTGCCGTGTGAACACGGAATGATTATAGAACCAAATGTCAATATCAGTTCATTTGAATTTGATCGTGTAAAGGAAGCAATTGACATCGCCTACGAATTAACCTTGAAAAAAATTGACTCTATTAGAACCTATGTGACAAGAACTGTAAAAACTAATGAATTAGAGGAAGCACGGGAAAAATTTAAATCAGGAATTTTGGATTTAAAGGTTAGTAATATAACCACTTTTAGTAAAAATCAGCAGGATTTAAGTTTTGTGAGAAATTCAATTCTTAAAAATACAAAAGGAAAAATTATTAATGAACGTAAGTTGACAAAACGTTATTTCCGTACCTCAAATTTTGAGCAAGTTGAAAACCTGTATCCTTCCTTAAAAAAGCTGGATTCGTCTTATCAAATGAATATTCAAGTGGTAAAGTCTAAGGATTTTAAATTAGAAGCTGGAGGTCATTTTTCATCTCGACCAATTAATACAGGTTATTTGGCTTTGTCTTATTTGTACATCAAAAAATATGCAATAAAACTGAAAGCAGAATCCTATTTTGGTAGATTTTATGGATCAATTAAAGCAAATTTAGAATTTACAATCCCCAATTATTATCCTATAAATTTTTCACCTTACTTTGTGATGAATCGTTGGGACTTTTTTAGAAGTTCCGCCACTTTTTTTGAGGATGTTAAACCTTCCTTCTTAATTCAGAACGAACTCTATTATGGCTTAAAAGTCAAGAACCCAATTGGAAACAAGGGAAAAAATACCTTTGATTTTCGTGTTTTTGATTTAAATGATTCCTATTATCAAACCAAAAGCTTTAGTAGCAAAGACACCTCTGATTTGACAATTTTTAGAGGAGTTCAACTGAGTTGGGCACTTGAATTCAGCACCTTGAATAAAAAACAATTTGCCAACGGCGGAAGTATGTACGGCATGAAATTTAGATTTATCGATGGTAAGGAAAGAAGTATTTCGGGTACAACCTCAGCAGAAAAATATGATTATTCTAAGTTTCATCAATGGATTCAATTGAACATGGAGTTTCAATCTTTTGTCTTAGATAAAAAACACATTCATCTAGGATTCCAGGGAAAAATGGTCATGAATAGTCAGTCTCTTTTTAAAAATTA
>CAZHLZ010000517.1:0-2102 GCA_964532475.1 uncultured Chitinophaga sp. | reverse complement strand
CTACAACGTAATCTATTTACGTTTTGGGGGTAAACTTAATGATATGCATTTAATTCTTTATCGTCAATACTTACTGTTACTCCATCACAGCTTAAATTAAAACCTTTAGTAACCAAACCATTAGATAGATTCTTTTCGATTGAACTAGATGAATTCGTAGAACATGAAGCGGCGATTAGTGCTAAAACAAGCAATGAAATTATTTTTCTCATAAGGAATAATTTATTATTCTACTAAAGTAGTTATAATTTTCTGTTGTGAAATTCTTTCGTCAAACAAATATATTGATTAGTGTAAGAATTATCTTCATTTCTAATCACAACTTCTGAATATTTAACATCAACTTCCTTGTTCGAAAATTGAAAAACAAAACGATTTAATAGATTTAGCTTTCCAAATATCGATATTTGCTGTTTCAAAAACAAACCATTTTTTGCAGCAATATCAAGAATTATTTCCCTACTACCCGATGGTACGATCACATAAAAGGAAGCATCTTCATTAAGTAATGTCGATACTTTTTCAAAAATTAGATCAAATGGCAAACTATCTGTATGTCTCGCGAAATTCTTCTGTAGATTTTCTGATTTAAGTGAATTTTCAAAAAAAGGTGGATTCGAGAAAATGAGATCATATTTTTTTTCGAATGGAAAATGCAAAAAATCATCTTGTTTTACTACAATTTGGGATCTGAATTTTGAATTCGCAACATTTTCTAATGCTTCGGAATAGGCATCTTGTTCTATTTCTATGGCAAGTATCTCTAAGTCCACATTCTTTTGTGCTTGCATCAAACTCAAAACTCCGGTTCCTGTGCCAATGTCTAATGCTGTTTTTTGGGTATCAATGTCAATTAATGCTCCTAAAACCATAGAGTCTGTCCCTACTTTCATGGCAGCCTTCTCTTGCTTTATAGAGAAATTCTTAAAGTGAAAATAAGACATTTTTAAAGTGAAATTGATTTGATGAAATACCAATTCTAAAAATCAAAAGATGAACTTATTACAAATAAATTGCCAAAAGTCCTTCTGGTGTTTTTACATGTAATTTTTTGTTCTCACGATCTACCTTTTGAATTAAATCTTTAACAAAAGGAATCAAAACTTCTTTCCCATCGGCATCGACTTGAATTAAAGGATTTACAGGTAAATCAATTATTTGAACGATTTTTCCAACAGTACCATGACTTAAATCAAGTAATTCAAAACCAACAACTTCATGGTCGTAAAAATTTACTCCGCTCAATTCTGGCAATGTTGATAATGGAAGGTATAAATCTTTTCGTTGTATCGCTTTGGCGTCATTTTCAGAATCAACTCCTTCAAATTTTACGCTCGCAAAGCCTTTTGGTTTTAGTTGGTAAGATGTGATAAAAAATGGAGTTAGTAATCCATTAATATCGATGTAAACAGATTCTAATTTCTGATATTCTTCAGGATTAGAAACGTCTAAAAACAACGAAACTTCACCTTTAAATCCGTGAAGTTTCGCTACATATCCTAAATGATAGCAATCTGCTTTTTTCATTTAAAAATTATTTTATGCCTCTGGTGTTTCTTCTGTAGAATCAGTTTCCTCTGCAGCAGTTTCTTCAGCAGCAGCTTCTGTTGTTTCTTCTTCAGTTTCAACAACTGCTTCTTCAACAACTTCTGGAGCATTTTTAGCTTCAATAGCTTTTGCTTTCGCTTCTTTAGCAGCTTCTTCAGCTTTCAATGCATCTGCTTTTGCTTTAGCTTCTGATTTAGATAAACCATCTTTCTTAGAAGAAATTTTGTTATCTTTCTCAGCTAACCATGCAGCAAATTTAGTCTCAACATCTGCTTCAGTTAAAGCACCTTTTTTGATACCATTAATTAAGTGATTTTTGTACAAAACCCCTTTGTAAGATAAAATTGCACGAGCAGTTTCGGACATCTCAGCACCAGTTTGAACCCATTTTAATGTTTCATTAAATTTGATGTCAATTGTTGCTGGATTTGTGTTAGGATTGTAAACTCCTAATTTCTCAATGAATTTACCATCTCTTTTAGCTCTTGAATCAGCAGCTACCAAATGAAAAATTGCATTTCCTTTCTTACCGTGTCTTTGTAATCTAATGCGTG
>CAZHLZ010000516.1:0-2105 GCA_964532475.1 uncultured Chitinophaga sp. | reverse complement strand
CACATTTCCAAATTGGGCGATGGAATCATAGGTTAAGTTTAAGATTTGATTCTGATTATTCCCACTGTTATCCAAGTAATACTTTACAGTAGTAATACTTTCAAACAATTGATTATCACCCACAGATCTAACCCATCTTGAAGAACTTTCAATGGTAGAATCAACTAAACCAAGCATTTGATGAAAATTTATGTAATATTTCTGATTAAACGAATGATATGCTGAAGTCCCAAAATACCCATGAACCAATGCGTCATTATAACTCGCATGTTCAGCAGGGGATGAAAAATAATTCTTATCAATTCGATAAAAACTTTTATCTTTTTGTTTAATAAAGGCTATTGCTTCTTTGGAATAATCATTGTATCCAATCTTTTGAGATAATTCATCGACTGAAACTATTTCCCTTTCATTCACACTAGTATGAGAAAAGGAAGCTGCTTCAAATGAAATAAAAACCAACATTACAATTTTTGCATAATTTTTCAAAAATGAACTAGAAAATAAACCTAAAAGAATTAGGTAAACAAACAAAAATAATCTAATAACATTCAGATTTGTTTCATTCACTGGATTTACCTTCAAATCTCCAAAATAGTTGTAAGAAAGTGCTGAAAGTAGCACAACACCTGTAATAACAAGAACTTTAATATTTATTTTTTGATTAAGATCAATTAGATGTAAAGCCTTTAAGGCGAAGTATAATAAAAACAATACAACGATGAAGGCATAACCTCGGTAATAATCTCCGGAAAAAAGCCAAAAAGCATATCTGAAATACGGAAAAATTAAAGGTAAAATCAGCAATAATAGAACTAGTACATAAAAGATTTTCAGCCTTCTATTTATGCTAAAAAAAAGTTGAGGAATTAATAAAATTGTAATAATCCCACAATATAGTAGAGGAGCTTCTAAATAATTATAAGCCCCTTTAAATTCATTCCCTGTTCCGAGAAGATCTGAGGAAAATAAACGAAAAAATGTAGTGACATTTTGCAATAAGTCGCCTGTTGCAAAAATAGATTTTGAAGCAAGTTGGTCGTAAAAAGAATTCGTCCCGCTTACTCTGGGACTTTCGAGCATTTGCATTACATTTTCAAGCAAAAAGACAGAACTTATTGCCAAACCAATTATGCCAAACAACACTAGTTTACCAATAAGAATAGCAAATTTTCGAAAATCAAAACTAGTATTTAATTCAAAGGTTCTTAAGCAAGCATAAATAAAGATAAACACACTATAAATGAATAAATTAAAAGGATTTGAAGCAGCTAATAATGCAACAGCAATTGGAAATAGCATCCATTTATTATGTTGAAATAAACGTTCAAAAGCCAACAATAAAAA
The DNA here is from genome assembly GCA_964532475.1 of uncultured Chitinophaga sp. Classification (GTDB taxonomy): domain Bacteria; phylum Bacteroidota; class Bacteroidia; order Flavobacteriales_D; family Crocinitomicaceae; genus M2408. The sequence goes on along the minus strand of CAZHLZ010000516.1, from coordinate 758 downwards.
TGCAACAACGACTACTTCAAACGAAAAAACATACCAACCGCCACCTACAATCATAAAGCCCGAAAAGGAAAATAATACACTTCCAACTATTCTTGTGAATGGACTTAATTTCAATTCTTTTAAGTAGAGAAAAAATAAAATTCCTGCTGCAATAACTTTTGCAAATTCTTTTACCCCAATGCCGAATGTTAAGTTTTTCTCACTCAAGAAATATAAAAAAAATTCAAAAGGATCTTTCAAAATAAATGGAAAAATATTTTGCCCCATGCCATAATTGAAACTCCATGAAGGAATTCCTGTTTCTTGAATGGTTCTAGAAGTATTTACTAGTGTTGGATAAAAAATATTTAAGGTATCACTTCCTATATCTTTGTATAAAAAAACATGATTAAAAAAAAGAAAATCTTTATAGACAAAAACTGCAATGAGGGTTATTAAAAAAAGTGAAATATAAAATTCTTTTCCCTTAAACTTATCTAATAAAGAATTTATTGGCTTTTCCAAATTTTGCTCATTAGAATCAATTGGAACAGGACTATTTTTTTTTGCTATTGCTATTTTCTTTTTCGACATACCTTAATAAACTATAAAAACTTAAAGCCAAGATTTTTTGGTAAATATAAAAAAACAATTCGTAGTTAGGACCCAGCATTGAACTACTGTCGCAAAAAAGTAAGTCTTTCAAAAGCAATTTTATTGTTACTTTCCATTTTTAATACTGTTTCATAATCTTTAATTGCTCCTACTTTATCTCCTAA
>CAZHLZ010000515.1:0-2112 GCA_964532475.1 uncultured Chitinophaga sp. | reverse complement strand
AATAAACTAAGAATAAGTAAAAAATTATAGGTTATGCATAATGCGGGTTAAATGGTAAGCTTTTTCGCGCTCGTTCAACAATATCAATCAAATCCAATCGGTGTTTTTTGAATTGTTGCTTCATGATTTTATCATTACTCATCGATTGTATGAAGCGCCCAATGCGAACATAAGTCATGAAAATCCGTTTAGCAATATTAACCTGAGTTCGACTATTTAAATTTTGTCAAAACGCTAATAATAGTCAGACACAAGATTCTTTTTGGGGTAAAAACGTGTTATTTCATATAAAATATATGGAAATATATGGTTGAATAAAGTGAAAACCATTTTAAAGCTAATAATAATAAAATCTGTTTTCTTCGTTAGGTTTTAAAGAGATAACTCGTTATCCCATTTAAAAGCCTGCCTCGCTAACAAATTTTTTATTAATTTTGACTTTATTTTAATAATCGCACTCAGGTTAAGAGATTTTATAAATTCTTTTAGCATTTCAATTTCTGAATTTGCTAATTTGTTCAGTTCACAGCCAATGTATTTATCATCTTTTTCCTTCCTCCAACGGTGAATGGTATTGCGAGGAATTGTTTTTCGTAAGCTTAAAGGTATTGCTTCTTCTAAGCCTCTTCGGTACAAATGTTTTACGGATGTGTCGTATGATGTTCTGTGGTGCATGAAAAAAAAGGCGCAAAGATAGTGGATTTTTTTTCAGTTTTTTTAAAGTGACAAATGCTATAAGAGAAACGAATACTTTTTTGGATCTAAAAATCCAAAAAAAACAGCTTGATTTAATCTCCAACTATTGACACGGATGCCTTTAAATGTAAAAACCCTTGAAGACTTATGTTTCAAGGGTTTTTCTTTTTGGCGGAGAATATAGGTCTTTAACCCTAACTCTCACGATTTGAATATCAATGATTTACAAGCTTCAAATTAGCAGGGTAACTAATAGGGTAACTTTACTAAATCAATTGCCTTTATTTTGATTTGTTATTTGAATGAACTTTTGCTGAACAAATATAATCATAATTTAGAATTTACGTACCATTTTAAACAAACCTTTTTTATCTTTTTTTGCTTGATTGTATAGTTTTTGATAATCCGCTAATTCAGTGCAAAATGATTTATTATATGGTTTTGCATATCCATTTTCCATCATCAATTCATTAATACAAGTTCCATCAGCTAAATAAACATAAGCCAATACTCGACCATAAATATCAATCAAATTTTTTGGCTCTTGAAAAATTGTTACAGTTGAATCCTTTGGGATTTTAGACAATAAAAAGTGAAACGACATATAACCAAGTTGCATCAGTAATGCACCTGGTATATGTGTTTCTTTTTCATCTTGAAACAATTTTGGACATTTCTTTATTTCAGGAGCATCAATACCCAATAACCTAATCTCAAACTCTTCATTTGTTAGAACATTTCTAACAATAAACCCATCCCCATCAACAACATTAGTAACTTTTAAATGGGTTTGCATTATTAGATTTGAGTTCTTGAAATTATTTTTCTCTTTTTTCTGGGTTTTCATTTTTTTAAACTATTTATCAATAAATACAAAGAAAAATGGCAAAACAAACAGGCTTATTAAAGTACAGTGGTAATTTGGGAGGAATTAGCCACTACAAAATGAAAGGTGTAAAGGGAGACCTTGCAAAAGTTGCGAACGGTCCTTCAAAAGAACAAATTGCAACAGACCCAAAGTTCAAGAGAACAAGAGAAAACAACGCTGAATTTGGTGTAAGTGCAAAAGTTGGAAAGTCAATGCGTGTGTCCTTGGCATCAGTAATCAAAAATTTCGCTGACCCACAAGTTACTGGAAGAATTACTAAAGTTTTTAAACAGATTAATCTTGAAGGAGTTGGGGACAGAGGAAAAAGACCAATTGATATTTCTTTAAATAAAGAAAAATTGATTGGATTTGAATTTGATAAAATCACTTCTTTTAGTACGATTTTTACAGCTCCATTCAGTTTTTCTGAAAATGTTGATAGAAATGAAAGTACCTTGAGTATTCCATCTTTCGTGCCTTTGGACTACATCAACGCACCAGCTGGAGCAACCCATTTCAGAATATTGAATGGTATTTCCGTTCTTTCT
>CAZHLZ010000514.1:0-2121 GCA_964532475.1 uncultured Chitinophaga sp. | reverse complement strand
TGTCTTTTTGAAATAACTCACCTTTTGATTCTACTACTTTTTCGATATCTTGACGGTTTGTAACCAATGCATGCAAACTTTCGTTAGAATGATCACGCTCCAATTTTTGATATTTTTTCGTGCCAATTTGATTGATTATTTTATCAATTTTTTCGGTGTTATCGTTAAAAGTTGAATTATATTGTTTTTTAATTACTTCCAAAAAGGATTCTACATTTTCTTTGATTTTTGAAGCATTTTTGTACGATTTTAGATTTTCCAAATCACTCACACAAGATTTACATTTGAAATTAGACCAAATCTTTTCTTCTTTGCTGATTTCATTGATCAACAACTCTTTTGCTTTATCAAAATCCTTTTTGCTAGTTTTACTTGTAGATATTAATTCCAATTTGTTTTTAATCTGTGGAATCCAATAATCTCTTTTCCAGCCACTTTCACTCACTTCAACTTGATACTTGTAGGTTTTCTTCTGAAAATCATTATCTTTCGCTTGAACTACAATTAAAGCTTCGTAAGCCCAACGAGATACCATAGCGTTTCCGATAAAAGGAACTTCGTTTACCTTTGAAATAAGTGGATGTAATTTTTCAAACTTAACAATTACCCCACTAAATAATAATTGAGGAATAATTAATAGAGGTACTGTGATGTAAATAACTTTTGCAGAGTTGAATGCCGATGAAATATTTAATCCCATTACATTTGCAACGCAAGAAGTAGAGAATAAAATAAACCAATATTCTAGCCACATACCTTGTATTTCAAGGATAAAATTACCAATCAACACAAAGGTAAGTGATTGAATTCCAGAAATAATAAACATGATCCCTAACTTAGAAAGAATGTAACTTCTTCTCGATAAATTCAAGAAGGATTCTCTCTTCAGGATTTTTTTGTCTTTAATTATTTCCTCTGCAGCAACCGTTAGGCCTAAAAATAAAGCTACAACAACCGCAATAAATAAATATTGAGGAATGTTCATATTTTCGTAAAAAATATATTCTGACTTTGATCCTTTATCGTTAAAATACTTCACGAAAAATGCCAAAATAGCTGCCAAAACTGGGGCTTCAAGCATATTAATCAGCATGTATTGTCTGTTTGCCAATTTGCTTAAAATATCTCTTTTGAAAAACACATTAAATTGTTTCCATTTACTTGGAATTCTAGAATCACCCTTTGGCACTTCTAATGGCAAACCATCCAATTTAATATCCCCTCTTAAAGTATCATTGTGTTTATTTTCTTCCTTGTATTTATGAAACTTTTCATTCCATTCTTCAGGAAGAATTTTTCTTAATTTTGTTAAATTTCCGTATTCATCAACGACCTTAGATTCAATAATATTGAATATTTGTTCTGGATTTACATTTCCACACGTATAACATTCTCTTTCACTTGAATTTACGTGATTGACATTCATTTTGAAATAAACCACTGCATCAATTGGATTTCCATCAAAAATTGGATAACCACCTTGGTCTAACAGAAGTAAGCGGTCAAACATTTTAAAAATATCTGATGAAGGTTGGTGAATTACCACAAAAATCAACTTGCCCTTTAAAGCTAATTCTTTCAGTAAATCCATGATGTTTTCAGAATCTCTTGAAGATAATCCTGAAGTAGGCTCATCTACAAACAATACGGAAGGCTCACGAATTAATTCCAAAGCAATATTTAATCGCTTTCTTTGTCCACCAGAAATGGTTTTTTCTAATGGTGAACCTACTTTCAAATGCATGGCTTCTTGCAATCCGATCATGGATAACAAATCAACAACTTTCTTTGTTAATTGCTTATCATTTAGATTATTGAAACACAATTTAGCATTATAGAAAAGATTTTGAAAAACACTAAGTTCTTCAATTAATAAATCATCTTGACTGATGAAACCAATAACGCCTTCTAATTTATTTTTCTCTTTATGAACATCAATTCCATTAATTTTAACAGAACCATGAGAAGGAGTGTAATTACCATTTAAGACATTTAGCAAAGTTGATTTCCCTGCTCCTGAGCCACCCATCAGACCTAATAATTTTCCAGATTGTTCCGAAAAATTTATTTCATGCAAACCAATTTTCCCACTATCAAAGTGAAATTTCATCTGATTTACAG
>CAZHLZ010000513.1:0-2122 GCA_964532475.1 uncultured Chitinophaga sp. | reverse complement strand
CTTGTTTTTTCAAAATTCGATTTACCCAAAAAGCGAAAAACGCTAAATAAATGAAACAGATTGTACCTACAAAAAAAGATTTCTGAATCCCCGTAATATCAACTAATTTCCCTTGAATCAAAGGAATAATTGCTCCTCCAAGAATCATCATGACCAAAAATGCAGAACCTTGTGCCTTAAATTTTCCAAGTCCAGCTAGGGAAAGAGAGAAAATGCACGGCCACATGATGGAACAAAATAATCCTGCTGATAAAAATGCATAAACAGAAACTATACCAGTGGAAAAAATTCCAATTAATGTTGAAATCACACCTAAAACACTAAAAACGAGTAATGTTTTTGCAGGTTTGTTGTTTGTAAAATAAAATCCAACGATTAAGACTAACACGCAAATTACGTACAAATACAATTCTTTGATTTCGTGACCCATCAATGCTGAAAAGCCAATGACAATTCCGAATGCAATCATTGGAATTATTGCAGTTAAAAGGTTTTTTGTCTGTTTACTTAAATCAAATGCATGAATAGCACTTGCCCAGCGTCCAATCATCAAACTTCCCCAAAATAAACCAATAAATGGTGCTGTCTCAATGGAAGATTTTTCGCCAAATTCTTTCTGACTAAGTAATTCACTTAAATTACTTCCGATAGCAACTTCAACACCCACATAAACAAAAATCGCCAACATACCTAAAACCAATTGTGGATATTGCATGGCGCCCCAACCTTCTTTTTTTTTGGTAGACATTCCGAAGGAAGTCAATAAGCCTCCAACTACAACGATTAATCCGCCAGTGAGCCAAAGCATTCTTTCCTTTTCAAGTGGTTTTTTTAAAGAAACAATTTCGCTTTTCAAGACACTCACCGTTGCATCATTTGCTGTAACCGCCATGACTTTGTTGAGCTGCTCTTCGTACTGTGCAATTTTTTTTGCTTCTTCACTTCTGTAGCTATTAAAAACAGGAGTGAAACAGCTTATCAATAAACCCGTCATGATCAATAAGGAAGCAAGAGCTTTGTTCGCTTTCTCTGTTTTTTCAATGGATTTAGCTTGCGGTAATTTTTTTGAAAAGAAAAATAGGGCTGCAACGAAAAGAAAAAGTAAACCCACAAAAGTGTATAAAATAGAAACTTTATCTGTGGATAAATCTTTTTTCATATCATCGGTGACAACTACTGAACCAAACAAAACGAAGCCTATTATTAAAGGAGCAATTGTTGTTCCTAAGCTGTTTATTCCGCCGCCCAAACTGATTCGGTTGGAGCCAGTTTTTTCGTCACCCAATGAAATCATGAATGGATTTGCCGCTGTTTGCTGAAGCGAAAAACCAAGTGCAACAATGAATAAACCAAAAAGCATTCCAATAAAAACATCCATGTAAACTGAAATAATCATTGCAGCTGCGCCCAAGGATGAAAAAACTAAACCATAAATGATGGAATTTTTGTACCCCCATTTCCCAACAGGATCTGTTCCTCTCTGGGTTCCAATAATGAAAAGAATTAAAGCACCAATATAATACGCGAAATAAAACGCAAAATCAATTAATAAACTTTGAAATTGATCCAGTTTAAAATAGGTTTTGCAAAAAGGAATGAAAATACTATTTCCCGCTGCTATAAATCCCCAAAAGAAAAACACAGTTATCAATGTTGTTAGGGCTCCGTAATTGGTTTTAGTTTGTTCCATAATTGTATAAATTGGTTTTTATGATAATTTCTATTTCAATTAGTTTTTATATCATTCGCTGAGTAAGATTCGTGCATCTTCAATTAAATGTTTTACTTCTTTGATAGAAGTTCCATCGTAATATCCACGAATTCTTTTTTGTTTGTCAACAAGTACAAAATTATTGGTGTGAATAAAATCACTTCCTGCATCACCCAAATTTTGGGCTTCAGCTGGTTTTAAAACAAAAAAAGATGTTCTCGCCAAATCATATAGTTTTGCTTTTTCACCTGTCAAAAAATGCCATTGTCCAGAAATCGCTCCATGCGCATCGGCGTATCTTTTCATTTGTTCAACGGTGTCAATTTCTGGATTTACAGTAAAACTTAAAATCTTAAAATTCTTTTCTTTTGCGAAGGTTTTTTGAACTACTTGCATATTTTTATTCATTTT
>CAZHLZ010000512.1:0-2125 GCA_964532475.1 uncultured Chitinophaga sp. | reverse complement strand
TTACAGGGGTCAATTTGGACTGAAAATAGGGGGTCAGTTTGGGTGAATTATGCAGTGCCAGATTTGTCTAAATTGATAAAAGATGCAAATATATCTATTACTAGAGAATTGTCAGATCCTGCAAAAGTCTACAATTTAAGTGGTATTATACTTGATGAAATTATCCTAAATGATTTGACAAAGTTAGTAGTTAATAAATTACCTTTTTTTCTATACTTTGATGATTTCACGGATAGAGTTCCAGATGAAATTCCTTTTCCAGAAGATTATAAAATGAATGGAAAAATTGCTCAAAGCAAAAACAAAGAATGGCAGGAAATTATTGTTGAGATTTTTAAGCGTGCCGGTGTTGAAGGAATAGGTGAAGAAAATCCATTAATGTCTTTTTTAAGAATAAAAGATGTAGATAAAAGAGATGATATCTTAAGTGATATAGAGCAAATATTAAATAATGAAATTATATCTGAATGGAAAAGAATAAAGAAAAGTGGACATAAGAATTTTGCAGATGATAGTGAGAACTTAACTTTGGAATTGAAAATAAATGCAAATACTTTTACATTTAAAGTCAGAGATACTTCTAATAAAGAGAAGAAGAGAACATTCAGCATAAGCGCAAGGAGTAAGGGATTTCAATGGTTTTTCAATTATATGGTGAAGCTAAAGTTTAACCCAAGATATAAAGTACATAAAGAGAATTCGATATTTTTATTAGATGAACCGGGATCTTATTTACATTCATCAGCTCAAAGTGAATTATTAGAAGAATTAAAACGTGTGTCTAAGAACAATACAATAATTTATTGTACTCACTCACAATTTTTACTTAATCCTCAAACAATTAGACTTGGAAGTATTAGAATAGCTGAAAAAAATAAGTCTGAAGTTAAAATCTATGAATATGGAAGTTACAAAAGCAAAGATGATAAAGGTGCACTAAGTCCAGTTTATCAAGCTTTACAACTGAATTTCATGCATGATTTTATTGGAATAATTGTAATAACTGAAGGTATAACGGACTATTATTTTTTTAGTATGTTAAAGAAATATACAAAACTATTTAAAGTTGAATTTAATATTATACCAGGCGCAGGATCTGGACAATCAAGTACATTGATTTCTGCCGCTTTAGGATTTTCGGATAATTTCGTTGTATTATTTGATAACGACAGTGGAAAGAAAGCGTTCAAGCACTACAGAAAGGCGTTTGGAGATCATGTGTTAAATAAGTATTTTCATTTATATAACGATAATAAAGATTTTAGTCTCGAAGATTTTTTGTCAGAAAGGGAAAAAGAAAAATTGTTGAAAATTACAAAAACTGACGATTTAAAGAGAGCATTTGCTATACTATTTTATGATTTAGATGAAGAAGTCAAATCAAATTTTATTATGAAATTAGAAAAGGAGACTTTAAATAAACTAAGTAGTACTATAGCTAGAATAAATAATTTAGTTTAAATGATTGAGTATAGTTCATTAATTCTGATTTTCAAATCATCCCATTCTAAAGAAATAACATTTTTTGACATTCTATTGCTAATATGAATTTATATGCCTGATGGATTCAAGAATGACAATACAGGAAATTGAATTAATGGACAAGGTTTTTGTCTTCTTTTTTGAAGATTATTGAATGTTGAGTTTGATTTTTTAATCTTTATTCATTTCCTGTTTTTTAGGTAATTCAATCTGATTCTTATCGTCTTTTTTTAATGTATTTTTTTCAGAAAGTTCGTTATTTATTGTCTCTATATTTGCAATAGCAAGCATAAATGTTGAATCTACTGATAAAGCCAATTTAAAGGATTCAATAGCTTTATCTTTCATTCCTAAATCATAGTAAGCTAAACCTTGATAATTGTACATTGCCGCCTTTATAGGTGTTGAATAAGTTTTTTTATCATCATTTAAACCTTTGTATTGGTAATTCATTGTAGCATTATAAGTGACATGTTCAATATCTTTTGATGTATTAAGGCATTCATATAATCTTTTAATTTGATATTGTAATTCAAGCAAATTGAAAATATAAATTGGGCTTTTATTGATATTAATTAATTTTTCATATTCTTGAATTGCAAATATAATTTGATTGGATCTTTTTAAAGAAGAAGCTTTAACT